>NZ_JAAGPE010000031.1:0-57462 GCF_017104605.1 Burkholderia sp. Ac-20384
CCACCGGCCGGACGCCCGCCGCTGCCGCCGGCGCCGCCTTGGCCTTGCCCTTGCGCGCGCGGCTTCGCGGCCTTCTGCTGAGCAGCCTTCGGTTGCGCATTGCCGTCGCGTTTCGCGGCCGGCTGGCCTGAGCCGCCTGCGCGCGGCTGGCGATTGCCGCCACCACCGCCACCGCTGCGCGGCTGCTGTTGCCCGCGGCGCTGCTGGATCGGCTCCGGCTTCGCGTGCGGATCGGGTTCGAAGCCCGCGATCACTTCCTGCGGAATCTCGCGCTTGATCAGCCGCTCGATGTCGCGCAGCAGCTGCTTTTCGTCGACGCACACGAGCGACACGGCTTCGCCGGTCGCACCCGCGCGGCCCGTGCGGCCGATCCGGTGCACGTAGTCTTCCGGCACGTTCGGCAGGTCGAAGTTGACGACGTGCGGCAGCTGGTCGATGTCGATCCCGCGCGCGGCGATATCGGTCGCGACGAGCACCTGCAGCGTGCTGTTCTTGAACTCCGCCAGCGCGCGCGTACGGGCCGACTGGCTCTTGTTGCCGTGGATCGCCATCGCGCTGATGCCGTCCTTCGTCAACTGCTCGGCAAGCCGGTTCGCGCCGTGCTTCGTGCGCGTGAACACGAGCACCTGGAACCAGTTGTGTTCGCGGATCAGGTGCGTGAGCAGTTCACGCTTGCGGTCGCGGTCGACCGGGTGGATCTTCTGCGCAACGCTTTCGGCGGTCGTGTTGCGGCGTGCGACCTCGATCAGCGCGGGCGAGTCGAGCAGGCTGTCGGCGAGCGCCTTGATCTCGTCGGAGAAGGTGGCCGAGAACAGCAGGTTCTGGCGCTGCGGCGGCAGCTTCGCGAGCACGCGCTTGATGTCGTGGATGAAGCCCATGTCGAGCATCCGGTCGGCTTCGTCGAGCACGAGGATGTCGAGGTCCGACAGGTCGATCGTCTTCTGCTGCATGTGATCGAGCAGGCGGCCCGGCGTCGCGACGACAATGTCGACGCCGCGCTTGAGCGCATCGATCTGCGGATTGATGCTGACGCCGCCGAACATCACGGTCGAGCGCAGCTTCAGGTACTTGCTGTACGCACGCACGCTTTCCTCGACCTGGGCGGCGAGTTCGCGCGTCGGCGTGAGGATCAGCGCACGCACCGCGCGCTTCGCGCCGCGATGCTCCGCGTAGAACGTATGCAGGCGTTGCAGGATCGGCAGCGTGAAGCCGGCGGTCTTGCCGGTGCCCGTCTGCGCGCCGGCGAGCAGGTCGCCGCCGCCGAGGACGGCCGGGATCGCCTGCTGCTGGATCGGAGTCGGCGACGTGTAGCCGAGCTCGTTGACCGCCTTGACCAGCGGTTCGGCCAAGCCGAGAGATTCGAAAGACATAGATACCACTCTTCAGTTTTATGATCGGCGACGTCTCGCGCGGCCCGCGCGGGAGGTGACATCGCAAAATGCAAAATGCAAAAGGGCGCGGCCGCGGTTTCCCGCAGCCGCGCCCCGTTTGTGTCAGCCGCTTCTTAGTCGAGCGGCGCGGAACGCAGGTCGCTCACCTGTTGCGGCGAGATCGGCGTACCGTTGTTGCCCCACGACATCCGGATATACGTGACGACCGCCGCCACTTCCTGGTTCGACAGCGACTGTGCGAACGGCGGCATCCCGTAAGGACGCGGATTCTTGAACGTGCTCGGCGGATAGCCACCGTTCAGGACCATGCGGATCGGGTTGACGGCCGATTCCATCATGATCGAGTGGTTGCCCGCGAGCGGCGGATACGACGGCGGCTTGCCTGCGCCGTTTTCGGCGTGGCAGGTCGCGCAGTTGTCCGCGTAGATCTTCTTGCCCTGGTCGAACAGCGCGTTGCCGAACTGCTTCGACGGCTCGTACTGCATGTTCTTCGGCGCTTCAGCCTTCTGCGGGATCGACTTCAGGTACGTCGACATCGCGCGCGTATCTTCGTCGGTCATGTACTGCAGGCTGTTGTGCACGACGTCGGCCATCGGGCCGAACACCGCGCCCTTGTTCGATACGCCGGCTTGCAGCAGGTCGGACAGCTCCTGCACGTGCCAGTCGCCGAGGCCGAGTTCCTTGTCGTTCGTCAGCGACGGCGCATACCAGTTCTGCAGCGGGATCAGGCCGCCGGCGAACGCCGAGCCCGTCACCGGGCCGCCCATCATGTTGATCGACGTGTGGCACATCGAGCAGTGGCCGAGGCCTTCGACG
The DNA here is from genome assembly GCF_017104605.1 of Burkholderia sp. Ac-20384. Taxonomy (NCBI): domain Bacteria; kingdom Pseudomonadati; phylum Pseudomonadota; class Betaproteobacteria; order Burkholderiales; family Burkholderiaceae; genus Burkholderia; species Burkholderia sp. Ac-20384. Next base: position 2,208 of record NZ_JAAGPE010000031.1, read on the forward strand.
AGGTACGCGCCGCGGTTCCATTCGACCGACTTGGTCGGATCCGGCTTGTACTCGCCTTCCTTGAAGAACAGCGTGCGCCAGCCGATCAGCAGGTTGCGGTTGTTGAACGGGAACTTCAGTTCATGCGGACGGCTCGGCACCGACACCGGCGCGACCGAGCGCAGGTACGCGTAGATCGCGTCCGAATCCGAGCGCGTGACCTTCGTGTAGCTCGCGAACGGGAAGCCCGGGTACAGCAGGCTGCCGTCCTTCGAACGGCCGGTGTGCATCGCGCGGTAGAAGTCGTCCGACGTCCACTTGCCGATGCCGTCCTTGTCGTCCGGCGTGATGTTCGGCGTGTACATCGTGCCGAACGGCGTCGCCATCGGCAGGCCGCCCGCGAACGACTTGCCGCCGCGCACGGTGTGGCACGCGATACAGTCGCCGACGCGCGCGAGGTATTCGCCCTTCTTGATCAGCGCGGCCTGGTCGGCCGGCGTGGCCGCGACGGCGGAGGCGCCGTGCAGCGTGTCGTTGCCCGGCCACAGGACCGGCACGAGGGCGGCAGCCGCGACGATCGCGACGGCCGAGAGTGCAAACAGGGACTTGCGTTTCATTGTGTCTGTCTCCCTTGCCTTATTGCGGTTCGCTGCCGCAGGCGAGCGGAGTCTTCATCGAACGCGCCGGAGCCGGCACGGGGTTGGCGGGCGCCGGTTGCGCGGCGAGCCATGCGGTCACGGCCGTCACGTCTTCGTCGGAAAGCTTCGAAGCGACGTCATGCATGCAATCGGGCGCCTTCGCGTGGCGGTTGCCCGAGCGCCATGCACCGATCTGCGCGCTCAGGTAATCGGCGTGCAGGCCGACCAGGCCCGGGATCGCCGGCTGCATGCCGGTCAGCGTCGCGCCGTGGCAGGCCACGCAGGCCGGCAGCTTGCGGGACGGGTCGCCTTGCGTGACGAGCTGCTTGCCGCGCGCGAGCGTCGCGGCCGGCAGCGTCGGCTTCGCCGGCGCCGGGTACGGCGGGCGTTCGGCCGAGAAATGCTCGGCCATCTCGCGCAGGTAATCGTCGTTCAGGTACGTCAGCAGGTAGTTCATCGGCGGGTACTTGCGCCGGCCGTCACGGAAGTTGACGAGCTGGTTGTACAGGTACTCGGCCGGCTTGCCGGCAAGACGCGGGAAGTAGTCGTTGTCCGTGCCCTGGCCATGGACGCCATGGCAGGCCGTACAGCCGCGCACGCGCTCGGCCATGGTATCGGGTGCCTTGAGCGGCGCCTGCTGGGCGTGCGCTTGCTCCGTGGGCTTGGTCTGCGCTTGGGCAGCGCTCATAAGGCCCGCGCTGCCGAACATCAGAACGGCGAGCAGCGGACGGAAGAGGCGTCTTGAAGACACACGAGACTCCATGTTTATTCGACGGGGACCTGTTGTCCGGGCTACGATCGGCTCGGCGCATGACGGCAAGGCAGCCGGGCTGCTGCGACGCGGCATTCTATCATCGATGGGTAATGACGGCTATTTGGCAAAAGGACGTCGGTTCCTGTCCGTTTGCGACTTGCGACAATTTGACGCGCATTGCGACGTGTCGGTGTGAACCGGCGTGCGTTTTCCCCATCGAAGACCGTACACTCGCGGGTCGCGCGGCGCCGCCTCCGCCGCAGGTCCAGTCATTTCTCCCGTTTCCGGATTCATCGATGACGTTTTCTACCGTGCCGTTGCCCTCCTCACGCTGTCTGCCCCGTTGCCGCCGCCTCGTCGGCCTGCCGCTTTCGGGAGGGTGTGCGCGATGAAGTTCGACAGCTTGTGGATCGGTCAGGTCGCGCTCGCGGCGCTGATGGACGCGGCGTTCGCGATGGCGGTCGGCTCGGCGCTGCTCAAGGCATGGCTCGGCAAGGACGGTGCCCGTCCGGTCGTCGCGCCGTCGCATCCCGCGTGGCTGCGCGCGCAACATTCGCTGGTCGCGGCGGCGCTGGCGCTGGTGCTCGCGGATCTCGGCTGGCTCGTCTACGAGGCCGCGACGATGAGCGGGGCGGGGCTCGGCGGCGCATTCGCCGCGATTCCCGTCATGCTGTCGCAGACGCACACGGGCTTTGCATGGAGCGTCGCGTTCGCCGGCGCCGTGGTGCTCGCGATCGTCGCGCTGGCGAAGCCGGAGGGCCCGGTCGCGCACGCGGTGCTGTGGCTCGCGGTGATCGTGGTCGCGGCGGGCAAGGCGTCGCTCGGCCATGCGGCCGATACGGGTGCGCTGTCCGCGGCGGTCGGCGTGCAGACGCTGCACCTGCTCGCGACAGCCGTGTGGGGTGGCCTCGTGCTCGCGGGCGGGCTCGCGGTGCTGCCGGCGCTCGGTTCGTCGGTCGCGCGCGGTGCGCTGATCCGCATCGGCCAGCACCTGTCGCGTACGTCGATCATCGCGGTCGTCTTCGTGCTCGGCACCGGCGCGCTCAACGCGATCCGCGGGCTTGGCGGTTCGCTCGCGCCGCTCGACGGCAGCACGTGGGGGCGCGTGTTGCTGCTGAAGCTGCTGCTCGTCGCGCTCGCGCTCGTGCTCGGCGGCCTGAACCGCTTCGCGGCGCTGCCGCGCCTGCGCCGCACCGCGTCGACTGAAGATGCGCACACGTTCCGCAACATCCTGCATCTCGAAGCGCTGACGATGATTGGCGTGTTCGTCGCGGCTGCCGTGTTGTCGTTCAGCGTGCCGGGGTTCGCGGCCCTCGGCTGACGGCAGCGCTCGCGCGACGCGGCGCAAGGCCGCCGCCGCGCACCCGGCACATGCCGGACGTCACACCGCGCAAGCAAAAACGGCTGCCCGTCGGGCAGCCGTTTTCGAATCGAAACTTACCGCGGCATTTCGCACGGTCCGCAGCCGCGCGCGGCGCATCGCGCTCACCACTCGGCGACGCTGCCGTCCTCGTGGCGCCACACCGGGTTGCGCCAGCGGTGCCCCGTCTTCGCCATTTCGCGCACCTTCTCCTCGTTCACGTCGATGCCGAGCCCCGGGCCCTGCGGGATCGCGACGAAGCCGTCCTCGTAGCGGAACACCTCGGGGTTGCGCAGATAGTCGAGCAGGTCGTTGCCCTGGTTGTAGTGGATGCCGAGGCTCTGCTCCTGGATGAACGCGTTGTAGCTGACCGCGTCGAGTTGCAGACACGCGGCGAGCGCGATCGGGCCGAGCGGGCAGTGCAGCGCGAGCGCGACGTCGTAGCTCTCCGCGAGCGTCGCGATCTTGCGGCACTCGGTGATGCCGCCTGCGTGCGACGCGTCGGGCTGGATGATGTCGACGTAGCCGCCCGCGAGGATGTGCTTGAAATCCCAGCGCGAGTAGAGCCGCTCGCCGAGCGCGATCGGCGTGTTGGTCTGGTTGACGATGTCGCGCAGCGCCTCGGCGTTCTCCGACAGCACCGGCTCCTCGATGAACATCAGCTTGTACGGGTCGAGCTCCTTCGCGAGCACCTTCGCCATCGGCTTGTGCACGCGGCCGTGGAAGTCGACGCCGATCCCCACGTGCGGGCCGACCGCGTCGCGCACCGCCGCGACGTTCGCGATCACCTGCTCGACCTTGTCGTAGGTGTCGACGATCTGCAGCTCCTCGGAGCCGTTCATCTTCACGGCCTTGAAGCCGCGCTCGACCACCGCGCGCGCATTGTTCGCGACGTCGCTCGGCCGGTCGCCGCCGATCCACGAATACACCTTGATGCGATCGCGCACCTGGCCGCCGAGCAGCGCGTGCACGGGCACGCCGTGATGCTTGCCCTTGATGTCCCACAGCGCCTGGTCGACGCCCGCGATCGCGCTCATCATGATCGGGCCGCCGCGGTAGAAGCCCGCGCGGTACATCACCTGCCAGTGATCCTCGATCAGCAGCGGATCTCGGCCGACGAGGTAGTCGGCCAGCTCCTGCACGGCGGCCTCGACCGTGTGCGCGCGGCCTTCGACGATCGGCTCGCCCCAGCCGACGATGCCCTCGTCGGTTTCGATCTTGAGGAACAGCCAGCGCGGTGGGACGACGAAGGTTTCGAGGCGGGTGATTTTCACGATGCGAGTCTCCAGGGTTGACCGGCGCGGGCAGTCCGGCGCGGCGCACGGTCGCGTGCTTTTGCGGTTATCCTAGCGCAGCCCGATAAAAAATAGTATTAATAGCACTATTGTGCAGATAGTGGGCAGTTGGCACGCCCGGGCACCGGCATAACGGAGAACGATCATTCGACGCGACCTGCATGGACAGACGGCCTTCCGGCTCGCCACGGCGATCCTGCGCGGCGACTACCCGCCCGAGTCGCTGTTGCCGAGGGAACCCGACCTGATGGAGATGTACGGCGTGAGCCGCACGGTGATGCGTGAGGCGCTGCGTACGCTCACGTCGAAGGGGCTCGTCGAGTCGCGGCCGAAGATCGGCACGCGCGTGCGGCCGCGCGGCGTGTGGAACCTGCTCGATGCCGACTTGCTCGACTGGTACGCGCGTGTCGCGCCGCCGCTGGCGTTCGCGCTGAAGCTGCAGGAGATGCGCGAGATGGTCGAGCCTTACGCGGCCGCGCTCGCCGCGCGCATGCATACGCCGGAAACGTTCGACGCGATCGACGGCGCGGCGCGTGCGATGGCCGCCGCGCGCAACGTCGACGAATGGGTGCGCGCCGACCTGCGCTTTCACCTGAGCGTGCTCGAGGCCGGCGGCAACGAACTGCTGGTGCCGCTTGGCACGCTGATCGATCGCACGCTCGAGGCGCAACTGCATCTGAATGCGCGCCGCGCGGACGTGTACAACGCGTCGCTCGCCGAGCACACGGCCGTCAGCGACGCGATCCGCGTGCGCGACGAGGACGGTGCGCGCCGCGCGATGGCGGCGCTGCTCGCGGTGACGCGCGCCCGGATCGAGATGTCGTGACGGGGAGGGGCGGGCCGGGCCGTGCGGCGCCGTCAGGCGTTCGCGCAGCCGCCCGGCTTGACGATGCGTTCGGTCGACGCAGGGTATTTCGCGAGCAGGCTCGCCGGCCGCCGCGGGCGCACGACCAGGTCGCCGCCGCAGTTCGGGCAGCGGCCCTTCAGCACGTCGTCGGCGCAGGTCGCGCAGAACGTGCATTCGAACGTGCAGATGCGTGCATCCGCCGAATCGGGCGGCAGGTCCTTGTCGCAACACTCGCAGCCGGGGCGCAGTTCGAGCATGACGGTGTTCCTTGGTTTGGGCAGGGTCGGGACGGGCGCCGCACGGACATTGCGTGTGACGCATGTGCGCGCTACTGTACCCGCTTGGATCGGCCTGGCCAACGGTGTTCCGCCGGGGCGCCGTCGATGCGCACGGGCCGCACCGGGAGACGACCATGCTTTATCGCGGAAGCTGTCACTGCGGCGACGTGAAGTTCGAGGCGGAAGGCGACCTGCAGGGCGTGATGGCGTGCAATTGCTCGATCTGCCAGCGCAAGGGCGCGCTGATGTGGTTCGTGCCGCGCGACCACATGACACTCCTCACGCCTGACGAACATCTCGCCACCTACATGTTCAACAAGCACGTGATCAAGCACCGCTTCTGCAAGCGCTGCGGGATTCACACGTTCGGCGAGGGCGTTCACCCGAACGGCACCGCGATGGCCGCGATCAACGTGCGCTGTCTCGAGGATGTCGATATCGACGCGCTGCCGGTCACGCACTACGACGGCCGCTCGCACTGAGCGGCGCGTCGGCGCATGAGCGGACGTGCGGCCATCAGGACGGTTGCGCGGCAGCGGCTCCCGGCGCGGGCGTTTCCGCCTGCGGGGCGGGGCCCGCGGTGCGCGTGCCGGTGCTGGCCGGGCGTTCGATCAGCGGCGCGAGCGCCGGCGCCATCGACTTCAGCAACTGCACGGCCATCGCGCTCGTGAAGTCGTAGCGCGCCGCATACGGCTCGTGCGCCGTTGCGGTCAGGACCCCGAAGAACCGGTCGCCGAGCACGAACACAAAGGTGCCGCTGCGGTTCACCTTGCGCGACTCGATCAGCCGCGCACCGCGCGCATAGACGTTGAAGCGCTGGTCGCCCGTCCCCGTCTTGCCGTACACGTCGAGCGTCTTGCCGTCAGGCAGCGTGAAGCCGCCCGCGAGGCGGCGAGCGGTGCCGTTGAGCACGACGTCGCGCAGCAGCGTGTGCGCCACGTTGACGATCTCCGGCGACAGCATCGGCTGCGGCTGGGCGACCGCGCGCACGAAGCGCGTTTCGTACGGTGTGCCCTTCGCGAAGTCGAGTCGCGTGATTGTCTCGGTCGGCGCCTTCTGGCCGCCGTTCGCGATCAGGCCGATCAGTTTCGCGAGTGCGTCGGGCTGGTCGCCCGATGCGCCGATCGCGGCCGCGTACGACGGCGTGACTTCCGCGAACGGGTAGCCGAGCGCGCGCCACGACTTCGTGATTTCCGCGTACGCGCGCAGCTCGACCATGCGGCGGATGCGGCGGTCCTGGGTCGCGTGGTAGCGCGTCTTGTACAGCCACGAGTACGTGTAGAAACGTGCATCGTGGCTGTCGCGCTGGACGTCGGCGAGCGACGCCGCCGGGTGCGCGCGCAGGTAGTTGAGCGTCCACAGCGCGAGCGGATGGACGCTCGCGATATAGCCGCGATCGTTGAGGTTGAAGCGGTCGATCGCATACTTCGCGTAGAGCTTGGCGAGATCGTCGTCGGACAGCGTCGCGGCCGGCGTGCCCTTCAGCTGCACGCGCATCTGCGCGTCGAACCATGCGAGCGATTCGTTCGGCGCGACGCTGCGCAGCACCGTCGCGATCTTCGGCGGCGATTTGCGCACGTCCTTCAGCATCAGCGCGAGCGCGTCGTCGGGCGCCTTGCCCGCATAGCGCGTGTAGTAGCGCTTCACGTAGACCTGGCTTTCGCCGTCGACGAACTGCTGCAGGTAATGCTGGCGCTGCTCGGGGTCTCCGAGCCACGATGACGACGGGCCGGCCGCCTGCAGCGTCTCGTAGTGGACGATGTCGCGCATCAGCCGCACGAACACGAGGTTGACCGAATGCTCGAACGCCGTGTGCAGCGTCAGGATGCGGCCGTTGTCCGACTTCTCGAAGTTCGAGAACACCTGCGCGCCGCCGCCCGTGTAGAACACGTCGGGGCTCGCCGAATACTTGCGTTCGACGGCCGCGTCGAGCATCGCCTGCAGCGAGCGGTCGCGCGTATGCGACAGGTAGTCGAGCGCCCAGTGCGACAGTCCGTCGATCGGATCGGGCTTCACGCGCGCCAGCTCCGCGTTCGACAGGTTCGCGTAGCGCGCATGCAGGTCGGACACGATCTGCAGGTAGGTGATCAGCGTACGCAGTTTCGCGGTCGAGCCGAGGTTGATGCGGCCGCCGCGATTGACGTCGAACGGCTCGTTCACGCTGTCGGTCTGCACGCGCAGCAGGTTCGCGCCGTTGCGGTGTTCGTACAGCGTGAAGCTGTACGTGAGGTGCGACGGGTCGTCCTTCGGCGCGAGCATCTCGAAGCCGTACAGGCCGGCTTTCTGCGCCCCGTCGCGCGTCGACGCCTGGGCGAGCCGCTCGGCGACCGCCTGCTGCACGCCGTTGTCGAGCGTGCTGGTCGCCTGCAGGTCGAACTGGTCGAGCTGGTACAGGTCGCTGATGCCGAGCGCCGACAGCAGCGACGCGCGCGCGGACGTCACGGCCTTGCGCGACACGAACGACTGCACGTGCGCGGCGGCCGGCGGCGCGCTGCGTTCGATCTCCGCGGCCAGCGCGGCGTCGCGCAGCGCGGGCGAGATCACGCCGCCGTTCGACAACAGCCGCAGGTAGCTGTCGGTCAGCTTCTGCAACGCCGGATAGCCGCGGTTGAGGAAGTACGACGGTGCGCGCTGCGCGATGATCAGCGACAGCACCTCGCGGAACGTCTTGCCCTGTTCGTCGACGTTGTCGCCGGTCGTCGGCGCGGACAGGATCCGGTTCACGTCGTTGAAGTCGCGGCCGTACCACGCGGCGAGACCGTCGCCGATGCCGGTAATTTCGCCGATATGCGGCCGCGCGGCGAGCGGTACCGAGTTCAGGTAGCGCACGACGATGGTGCGGCGCGCGAGCATCGTCTGCGGGCCGTTCAGGTACGCGCGCACCGACGCGGACGCGATCTGCCGCAGCTTCTCGGGCGGCGTCGCGGTGCGGCCCTCGGGCGAATGGCGGAATTTCTCGATCTGGGTCGCGAGCGTGCTGCCGCCCGGGCGTGCCTGATGGCGGTTGACGACGTGCAGCGCCTGATCGGCGACTGCGCGGCTGAAGCGCCCCCAGTCGATCGCCGGGTTGCGGTTCGGCTCGTTCGCGTCGAGCAGGTAGCGATCCTCGATGAACAGCAGCGAATCGGCGACCACGCGCGGCACCATGTCGAAGTCGGGGTAGACGCGCTGCGGGAACACGGTCGCGAACAGCGGCGCGCCGGTCGAGTCGAACAGCATCAGGCCCGCCTGGTCCTTCTCTTCGAACGGGAGGAACAGCCCGCGCTCGCCGAGCGACAGCATCCGCTGCGAATCGCGCGCCTGCTTGCTGACGACGAAGCCGCGCGCGAGCAGCCGCTCCTGGAATCCCGGGATCATCGAGTAGCCGAGGCGCTGGTCGTACGGGCCGTTCGCGGGGAAGCGGATGTGATCGCTCGGGCCCGTCTCGACCGTATAGCCGACGTCGCGGGTGAGCTCGGACAGGTAATGCGCCTGCAGCCGGGACGTTTCGATCTCGCTCTGCACGAGTCGCGCAACGATCGCCACGGCGATCAGCAGCGCGGCCAGCAAAGACCACTTGACCCACGTCCAGACCGATGCGGGACCGGTCACGCGCGGCAGGATACGATTCAGCGGCCGATTCATGGCGGCGTCTCCCTGAAGGTGCGGGCTCCGGCCGCACCCCATTAAGGATTAGTGTAGTCCTCCGCAGCGGGCTGCCAAGGGCGTTCACTACCGAGATGCGTCGACGCAACGCGCGTGCCTGCGACGCGCTGTAACCTGCGCTGCGTTGCGGCGGTGCATGTCGTCGCAGCGTAACGTTTGCGCGTGTCGTGCCGGGGCATCCGTGTGGCGGGGGTGTCGGTCGGCAGGCCCGGACGGCCGGGCCTGCCGGCAATGCACCGGTTTCGTGCGGTGCGGCGCAGCGACAATTAGGATCGGAACCCGACCGTAAAATTGTGTCCGGCGCACGGCGATGCTGCGGGTTTCCGTGATAGCCGCGCGTGTCGGCTGCGGGTACGATCGTCGGATATGCGGCGCCTTTCCGCTTTTGCCGGGAGTCCCATGCCGATCCATCCCGTTGCGCTCGCATGCACGGCCATCCTCGGGTTGCTGCTGTTCGGGCTCGTCGTGTCCGTCACGCGGTTCCGCTGCACCACCGGTTCCGGGTGCGCGCCCGATCCGGCGAACGGGTTGCACAAGATTGTTCGTGCACACGGCAACACGGCCGAATACGCGCCGTTTCTCGCGGTGCTGTTTCTCTACTTCGGCGCACACGATCCATCGCGCGCGATCCTGGCGCTGATCGTCGCGGCAGCCGTGTGCCGCTGCCTGCTCGTCGTTGGATTGCTCGCGTGGCCGACGATGGCCGACTCGAATCCCGTGCGCTTCGTCGGCGCGCTCGGCACGTATCTGTGCGGCGCCGCGCTGTGCATCGCGCTGTTCGTCTGAACGGCGCTGCGTCTCGCGTGCCGCGCCGCTATCGCCACAGCAGCGTCGCGCGATCGTGCCGGCGTACGGCCTCGACGAAACAGTGGATCAGGTAGTCGCATGCAAGCGTGTTCAGCGCATCGCGGCGCGTGAGGACGCCGACCGACACGGCCGGAATCGTCTCCTCGATGTCGATCGCGACCATCCGCTCGCGAATCCAGTCGACCTCCATGAAGCTCTGCGGCACGCAGGATACGCTGTCGGTATGCACCGACAGCGAAAACGCCGCGCTGAACGACGTGCATTCGACGATCGGCTGCGGTGCCGGATAGCCGTGCGCGACGAACACGTCCTGCAGCAGGCGACCGATGCTTTCCGGCGACGTGTTGAGCACCCATTGCGCGTCCTGCAACTGCGCGAGCGATGTGCAGTGACGTAGCGGATTGCTCGCGCGCGTCATCAGGATCAGCTCCGATTCGAGCAGCGGCCGGAACGTGAATTCAGGCGATAGCCGCGTCGCGTCGACGATCGCGATCACGAAGTCGAGCGAGCCGTCGCGCAGGCGCGGCAGCGCGGTGTCGAGAAAGCCTTCGCGTACGTCGAGGCGGATCGTCGGCATCCGCTGCCGGAATGCGTCGAGCGCGGCCGGCAGGAAACCGAGCGACATCAGCGGCGTCAGCGCGCAGGCGAGCGCGCCTTCCTTGCCTCCCGACAGCTGGATCACGTCGTCGCGCGCGTGCTGCATCTCCGCGAGGATCAGCCGCGCGCGCGCATAGACGGCCTGCCCGAAACGCGTGAGCTGCGCACCGCGCGCGTTGCGCGTGACGAGCGGCACGCCGAGATCGAGTTCGAGTTCGCGGATCGCTTTCGTCAGTGCAGGCTGCGACAGGTGGATCGCGCGTGCGGCCGCGCGCAGGCTGCCGTGTTCGGCGATGGCGGCGAGCGCCCGGAGCTGGTGGTGTTTCACGGCGTGGCGGGGCGCGGCGGCAGTGGCGACGTTCCCATCCTACACCGCGCCACCGCATTCAAAGCACGCGATAACCATGCGTTATCACGATCGAAAAATGTCGCTCCGGGTTGCAGTTTTTGAATGCCTAGACTGCATGCGCAGGCCGTCGAACGGGCCGCGCACACGACACGCACAACCAGTACGGAGACACACCTTCATGAAGGCGCCCCGAGCGGACAGCATGGTCTGCGGGCATGTCGGCAACGTTGCCGCATCCCCGTCCAATCGTCAGTTGATTGTCGCGATCACGATCGGCAACGGTCTCGAATTCTTCGATCTCACCGTGTTCAGTTTCTTCGCGGTGCTGCTCGGCAAACTGTTCTTTCCGGCGGTATCCGCGCAGCAGCAATTGCTGATGTCGGTCGCGACCTTCGGTGTCGGCTTCATCGCGCGGCCGGTTGGCGGCGTCGTGATCGGGCTCGTCGCCGACCGCTTCGGCCGCGTGCCCGCGATGAACCTCACACTCGTCACGATGGCGATCGGCACCGGAATGATCGGCGTGATGCCGACCTATGCGCAGATCGGCATGATGGCCCCCGTGCTGGTGGTCGTCGCGCGGCTGCTGCAGGGTTTTTCGGCCGGCGGCGAGGTGGGCGTATCGACGTCGCTGCTCGCCGAGCGCGCGCCGGCCGGCGAGCGCGGCTACTACACGAGCTGGCAATTCGCGAGCCAGGGCGCCGCGGCGCTCGCCGGTTCGTTCGTGGGCTTCCTGCTGTCGCATTTCCTCGACGCGGCCTCGCTCGAATCGTGGGGCTGGCGCGTGCCGTTCCTGCTTGGTGTGCTGATCGCACCGGTCGGCCTTTACCTGCGCGCGCGCTTCAACGGGATCGAACAGCACGCGCCGGCCGCGGCCGCGCGGCGTTCGTCGGTCGTACTCGGCACCGTGCTGCGGCGCGACGGCGCCGCCGTGCTGACCGCGCTCGGCCTCGTGATCGGCGGCACGGCCGCGCACTTCATCGTGCTGTATTACATGTCGACCTACGCGATCAAGGTGCTGCACCTGCCGATGGATACCGCGCTGTGGTGCGGGATCCTGTCCGGCGCCGTGATGTTCGTCGCCGCGCCGATCGGCGGGCGTCTGTCGGACCGCACCGGCAGCAAGCGTGTCGCGCTGTGGTCGCGCATTGCGCTGACCGTGCTGATCCTGCCGGGCTTCTGGCTGATGCGTGCGGTGCCATCGATCGCGACGATGTATGCGGTCGTGATGCTGCTCGCCGCGCTGCACTCGATCAACGCCGGCGCGAACGGTGTGATCCTCGCCGAGCTGTTTCCGAAGAGCACGCGTGCGACTGCGCTGTCGATCGCGTATGCCGGCGGCGTGTCGATCTTCGGCGGCTTCGCACAGTTCATCGTCACGTGGATGATCGGCGCGACCGGCAATCCGGCCGCGCCCGCGTGGTACGTGATCGTCTGCGGCGTGCTGTCGCTCGTCGCGCTTGCGTTCGCGTCGGATCGCAGCGATCGCGATGCGTGACCGGCCGCGCCCGATGCCGCGTCCTTCCTTTCTGCTCGCTTCCGGAACCGTATGACTGCCACCGCTTCGCTTTCGTTTTCGTCCCGGCCCGTCGACGTCATGGCCGGCGACCTGTGCGACTTGTCCGCCTGCACGATGCTCGACCTGCTGAAGAAGCGGGAGATCGGCGCATGCGACCTGCTCGACGCGCATCTCGCGCGGATCGCGACGGTCAACCCGCGCGTGAACGCACTCGTGACCGTCGCCGATCCCGACCTGCTGCGCGCCCGTGCGCGCGACATCGATGCACGCTGGATGCGCGGTGAATGGCAGGGGCCGTTGCACGGGCTGCCGGTGTCGCAGAAGGATCTCACCGCGACGCGCGGCGTGCGCACCACGTACGGCTCGCGTTTGTTCGCCGATCACGTGCCGCAGCACGACGCGCTCGTCGTGCGCCGTTGCGCGAGCGCCGGCGCGCTGATGATCGGCAAGTCGAACACGCCCGAATTGGGTGCCGGGTCGCATACGTTCAACGACGTGTTCGGCGCGACGCGCAACCCGTGGGACCTGACGCGCTCCGCGGGCGGCAGCAGCGGCGGTGCGGCCGCCGCGCTCGCGTGCGGGATGAACCCGCTTGCGTGCGGCAGCGACATGGGCGGCTCGCTGCGCAATCCGGCCGCATGGAACAACGTCGTCGGATTGCGGCCGTCGCCGGGCCGCGTGCCGCGCGCGCCGGACCTGAATGGCTGGACGACACTCGGTGTCGACGGGCCGATGGCGCGCGACGTGGCCGACACTGCGCTGCTGCTGTCCGCGATCGCCGGGCCGAGCGACGAGACCCCGACCGAACTCGCTGAACCGGGTGCACGCTTCGCGCAGCCGCTCGAACGCGACTTCCGCGGCACGCGCATCGCGATGTCGCGCGGCCTGCCCGGCGTGCCGGTCGATCCGGAGATCGGGCGTGCGGTCGATGCGCAGGCGCGCGTGTTCGCGGCGCTGGGCTGCGAAGTCGAATTCGACGATCCCGATCTGTCGGAAGCCGAGGACGTGTTCCGCATCGAGCGTGCATGGATGATCGGCACGCTGGTCGACGGGCTGGACGAGGCGCAGCGCGCGGTGCTGAAGCCCGAGATTCACGACGAATACCGGCTGCATCGCTCGCTGACGGCCGCCGACCTCGGCCGCATGTTCGTGCGCAAGACGCGCCTGTTCGAGCGGATGCGCGCGTTCATGCAGCGCTACGCGTTCTACGTGCTGCCGGCCACGCAGGTGATGCCGTTCGATGTCGACCTGCGCTCGCCCGCGCACGTGCTGGGTGCCGCCAGCACCTCGTATATCGACTGGATGCGCGTGTGCTGGTACCTGTCGTCGACCGAGGCGCCGATCCTGTCGGTGCCGTGCGGCTTCGGTGCAGCCGGCCTGCCGATCGGCATGCAGATTGTCGGCCGCTACCGCGACGACTGGGGCGTCCTGCAGTTCGGCCACGCATACGAAGTCGCGGCCGGCCGCCGCTGGGCGCCGCCAGCCGTCGTCGCCGACGCGATGCGCTGACCGCCTTTCCCGCCTCACAACCAACCGGTTCCGGTTCGCACCGGAGCAGGCCGCGCGCCTGCGGGGGACGCGCACGCCTGCGTTTTGCCATTCGACCCGCGCAATGGAGACCTTCCGATGAAACAACGGCTGTTGGCAGGCGCGGGTGTCGCGCTGATCGCGGGTGCGGCGCACGCACAGAGCAGCGTGACGCTGTACGGCATTATCGACGAGGGGCTGACCTACACGAGCAACCTCGCGGCAGCCGGCCCGAACGGCACGGTGAGCGGCAAGCAAGCGTGGCGGATGCTGGGCGGCGTGCAGCAGGCGAGCCGCTGGGGGCTGCGCGGCGTCGAGGATCTCGGCGGCGGGATGACGGCCGTCTTCACGCTGGAGAACGGCTTCGACCCGAGCACGGGCAAGCTCGGGCAGGGTGGGCTGATTTTCGGCAAGAAGGCGTTCGTCGGACTGTCCGGGCCGTTCGGCACCGTCACGCTCGGGCGCCAGTACGACACCAACGTCGACTTCCTCGGGCCGCTCGAGGCAGCCGCGCTGTTCGGCGGCTACATGGTCGCGCACCCCGGCGACCTCGACAACGTGAACAACGCGAACTCGACCAACAATGCGATCAAGTTCACAAGCAACGACTACGGCGGGTTCCGCTTCGCGGCGATGGTTGGCGTGGGCGGCATCGCGGGCGCGGCGACGCGCAACCAGGTGTGGTCGATGACGGCCGGCTACACGCGCGGGCCGCTCGTGATCGCCGCCGGCTACCTGAATGCGCGCAACCCGAACGTGTCGTTCTTCGGCACGACCGGCAGCCCCGCACCGGTCACAGGCGGTGTGCCGGGCAACAACATGCTGTCGCCCGTGTATTCAGGCTATGCATCCGCGCGCACGCTGCAGGTCGCGGCGGCGGGGGGCACCTATGCGATCGGCGCGGTCACGCTCGGCGCGATGTATACGAACACGTCGTTCCGGCAGCTCGGCGACCTGTCGTCCGGGCCGAATCCCGGCGGTGTGTCCGGCAATGCGGTGTTCAACAACGTCGAGGCCAGCGTGCGCTACCAGTTCACGCCCTACCTGTTCGGCGGCGTCGCGTACGACTACACGCGCGGCGGCGGCGTGAACGGCCGCGACGGCGCGACGTACCATCAGGTCGCGGCGGGGCTCGACTACTTCCTGTCGAAGCGCACCGACGTGTACCTGACCGCCGTCTACCAGCGTGCGTCGGGTACCGACTCGACCGGACGCCCGGCGGTCGCCGCGATCAACGGGCCCGGCGCATCGGCGAACGACCGGCAGTTCCAGGCGCGCGTGGGCCTGCGGCACAAGTTCTGACGGAGGCGGCCGCGGCGCGCGGTGATATGCTCGCGGAACGCCCGCGACCGACGGGCGGATTCCGATTGCCCGCGCGCGGCCATCCGGCCGCGTCGCACGGCATATCCGAGGGAAGAACCGACAACATGAGCCGCAAATTCATTCTGAAGGGCGACACGACCGACCACGGCGGCGTCGTGCTCGAAGGGATCGCCAATTCGTCGTTCGACGGACGCGAACTCGCCTATCTCGGCGCGCCGGTGTTCTGCGCCGCCTGCAAGTCGCCGGGCGTGATCGTGTCCGACGGCGGCGAGCGGACGATGACCGTGATGGGCAAGGTCGTCGCGCTCGAACACGACCTGTGCCAGTGCCTGTGCACGCCGCAGCCGAAGCTGATCGCGTCGCAGGCCACCGGGACGATTGCCGGATAAAACCCGCCGCGCGGCGGCGGTTGCCAACCGCGCGGCATCGGCGCACAGTCGCCGTCTCTTAGACGCTGCCTTCGGTTTCGATCACGAGGATGCGCGCTTCGCCGAGCGGATGCGCGACGTGCTCGGTGCCGGCCGATGCATGGAACACGTCACCCGTTTCGAGCACCGTCGCGTGCTCGACGCCTGCTTCGCGATAACGCATCTCGACGCGACCGTCGAGCACCGCGAAGACTTCCTCGCCGTCGTTCACATGCCATCGATACGGCTGGTCGGTCCAGTGCAGGCGGACCGTGATGCCGTTCAGGTTCGCGATGTCGAGCGCGCCCCACGCGCGGTCCGCGGTGAACGCGGCGCTGCGGATGATGTTCATCGATGAGTTCTCCGGCGCGGATGCGCGTCGTCTTCCAGTCTTCCAGTCTTCGAGTCAATTTCCCGGCGTCCGCATTCAGCGCGACATCGCACGCAGCGCCTGTTCGATCGTCGCCTTGCGCTTCGCGAAGCCGGCCGCCGAGCGTTCGGTGACGCGCTTCACGACCGCCGCCGGCGCGGTGTCGGGCGAACCGGCGTCGAACGGCGGCGCGGGCGCGTATTCGAGCTGCAGCTGGATCGCCTGCGCTTCTTCTTCGCCGGCCAGTTCCGCGGCGATCGTCAGTGCGAAGTCGATGCCGGCCGTGACGCCGCCGCCCGTGATCAGGTTGCCGTCGCGCACCACGCGCTCGCGCACCGGCACCGCGCCGAGCGGTTCGAGCAGCGAGTGGAAGGCCCAGTGCGTCGTCGCGCGCCGCCCGCGCAGCAGGCCGGCGACACCCAGCAGCAGCGCACCCGTGCACACCGACGTCACGTAGCGCGCAGTGGCCGCGCGCTGCTGCACGAACGCGATCGTTTCGGCGTCGAGCAGCAGCGCGTTGATCCCGATCCCGCCCGGAATGCAGATCACGTCGAGCGGCGGACAGTCGTCGAACGTGCAGGTCGGCGCGAGTGCCAGCTCGCTGCTCGACGCGACGGTGTCGCGCGACTTCCAGACCAGATGAACGCTTGCGTCGGGCAGCGACGCGAGCACGTCGTGCGGGCCGGTGAGATCGAGTTGCTGGACGCCCGGGAACACGAGAAAGCCGATATGCAGGGACATGCGAAGACTCCGCTTGGAAGGGGAACGCGCCGTTGCCGGCACGGGATGGACAGATCGATTCTAGGCGCGTAGGGTTTGGCGAAATTGCCATATCACCCACGTTTTCAGCCAATCGCCATGACTGCCGCCCCGCGTTCGATCCTGGTCCTCGCGTTCCCTCGTGCCCAGCTGCTCGACGTGTCGGGGCCGCTGCAGGTGTTTGCGTCCGTCAACGAGCTGGCGCTGGAGCGCGGCCAGCCGGCGCCGTATGCGCCTCGCGTCATCGCGGCCGAGGCGGGGCCCGTCGAGACGTCGTCGGGCCTGGTCGTGATGGCGGAATCGCTGCGCTCGGCCGCACGTAGTCCCGATACGCTGATCGTCGCCGGCGGCAAGGGCGTGCATGCGGCTTCGAAGGATGAGCGACTCGTGCGCTGGGTGCGGCAGCAGGCGGCGCGCACACGGCGGGTGGCATCGGTGTGCACCGGCGCGTTCCTGCTCGCCGAGGCCGGCCTGCTCGACGGGCGGCGTGCGGTCACGCACTGGGCGCGCTGCGACGAATTCGCGGCGCGCTATCCGAACGTGCGCGTCGAATCCGATCCGATCTTCATCTGCGAAGGCGCGTTGTGGACCTCGGCCGGCGTGACGGCCGGCATCGATCTCGCGCTCGCGCTGGTCGAGGAGGACCTCGGGCGGGCGACCGCCCTCGACGTCGCGCGCGAACTTGTCGTGTTCCTGAAGCGTCCGGGCGGGCAGGCCCAGTTCAGCACGATGCTGTCGATGCAGCGCACCGACGACCGGTTCGGTGAACTGCATGCGTGGATGGCCGAGCACCTGACAGCCGACCTGTCGGTGCCCGCGCTGGCCGAGCGTGTGCGCATGAGCGAGCGCAGCTTCGTGCGCCACTACCGCGCCGGAACCGGCCGCACGCCCGCGCGCGCGGTCGAGCAGATCCGCGTCGAGGCCGCGCAGCGCCTGCTCGGCGAAACGGCATGGCCGGTCAAGCGGATCGCTGCGCGTTGCGGCTTCGGGTCGGAGGAAACGCTGCGGCGCTGCTTCGTGCGCGTGCTGGGCGTGTCGCCGCAGGGGTATCGCGAGCGATTCGTGCGGTAACGCACCGCGTGCGGCAGCGACCGAGTGGGGCCGGAACGATCGCCGCACGGGACTGAACGGAAATCGATCGCTTTCCAGTCCGAAACGCCGAAACTATTCAGGATCGGAGAACAATGGATGGGGGCTTGTGTCGCGCCCGTCGTGCGCTCTATTCTGTTCCGTTGGCGATTCGAAGGGGGAGCAGCATGGACCGAATCCAGGCAATGGAAGTTTTTACCCGCGTGGTCGACGCGAACAGCTTCACGCGCGCGGCCGACACGCTCGCGATGCCGCGCGCGTCGGTGACGACCATCATCCAGAACCTCGAGGCGCTGCTCGGCGTGCGCCTGATGCACCGCACGACGCGCAGGCTGTCGCTGACGCCGGAAGGTGCGGCGTACTACGAGCATTGCATGAAGATCATCTCGGAGATCGCG
Organism: Burkholderia sp. Ac-20384; assembly: GCF_017104605.1. NCBI lineage: Bacteria > Pseudomonadati > Pseudomonadota > Betaproteobacteria > Burkholderiales > Burkholderiaceae > Burkholderia > Burkholderia sp. Ac-20384. The sequence continues at coordinate 20,146 of NZ_JAAGPE010000031.1, forward strand.
GAGGCCGACGCGAGTTTCCAGACCGGCAACCGCAAGCCGAGCGGCGTGTTGCGCGTCCACATGCCGAGTTCGCTCGGGCGGCGCATCGTGCTGCCGTCGCTGTCGATTTTCCGGCAGCGCTACCCGGACATCACGCTTGAACTGGGGCTCTCCGACCGCTATGTGGATCCGGTCGAGGAGGGCATCGACTGCATGATCCGGGTCGGGCCGCTCGAGGATTCGTCGATGGTCGCGCGGCGGATCGGGATGCTGAAGCGCGTGACCTGCGCGTCGCCCGATTACCTCGCGCGTCACGGCGAGCCGCACGAGATCGCCGATCTCGCCGAGCATCATGCGGTGAATTATCGGTCGAGCCACGGCGCGCGGGCGATTCCGTGGGTGTTCATGATCGACGGCAAGCCGTTCGAGGTGCGGATGAACGGGGGCGTCACGGTCAACGATTCGGATGCCTATGTGACGTGCGGGCTGGAAGGGTTCGGGATGATCCAGCCGACGCTGTTCATGGTGCTGGAGAACCTGCTCGACGGCTCGCTGGTCGAGGTGCTGCCGGACTGCAATCCGAAGCCGAAGCCGATTTCGATCGTGTATCCGCACAACCGGCATCTGTCGCAGAAGGTGCGCGTGTTCGCCGACTGGATCGCGGAGGTGTTCGAGTCGACGCCGTCGCTGGAAGGCGGGGAGAACTGGCGCGGGCGGGTGGGGGCGCGGGCGGAGAAGGTGCAGAGAGGGGCGGTGGCGGCGTAAGACACCGGGGCGCGGCCGGGGTGGCCGTGTCGCCCGCCACCGCAGTTTTGGCGCCCCGGAAAGTCGAGCGTCGATGCCGCGGCTTCAATTGCGGGATTGATCCGGCGTCGCGCCGCGCGTCGCGCGATCGCGCAGTGCTGCGGGCAATTGCCACAGTATCAATTCGCGCGTGCCGAGCGCCCACAGCGCCGACCCGCTCCACGAAAAGGCCAGCGCCTGGATCTCGCTGTCCTTGGGTATCGACGATGTGTCGAGCTGCACGGGTGTGCGGCCCTGTGCGACGTCCCAGAGTGCCACGCGATGCTTCCAGCCGCCCGAGGTGTAGGTCGTGCCCATCGCAAGGAGGCGTCCGTTCGCCGAACGGGCGGCGGCCTTGAAGTTGTTGGCAGTGCCCAGCAGTGCCGACAGCACGTGCCCGTTCTTGAGATCCACCACGTGCATGCCGACAAAGCGCTCCCGCTTCGGGCCGGGATACTTCACGGGAGGAGGCATGCTGCCGTCGTCGTCGAGCAGGAGCACGAAGCCTGTCGCGATCCATTGACCTTGCGGCGAACCGAGCGGCTTGGGCACCCATTGCGCAATACCGGCAGCGCTGACGGAATTCGGCGTGCCGAAGCGCTGCGGCAGGGCGATCGTGCGCAGCGTGCGGCCGGTGCGGGCATCCAGCTCGGCGAGCCCTTGCGAATCCTCCGTCCAGTAGCTCCCGGAAGGCCGCCAGCGTACTGGCCAGATCAGGGTATTGGTGCCGTTGCTGATCTCGTCCATCAGCGACTGGCGTACCGATGCCAGCGTGGTGACGAACGGCCATGGATCATCGGTGCCCGACGGCGGTGACGTCGGGCGCTGCACGGTCAGGAACTCGGAACCGAACGGGTTCTCGTTCTTCTCGTCACGCCGGATGTCATGCCAGAAATTGGCCGGCAGATCGTCGTCGAGGATCCAGGCCATATCGCTCATCTGGAAGTCTCGCCAGTCGGTCTCGCTCGGCCAGACGACTTCATGGCCATCGACCTTGCGGCTCGCGAGGTCATATCGGTACAGGCATGGCTTGCTCTTGGCGTCCGGCTGGCCGTCGAACCAGACGGCGCTGCCGTCGCCGTTGATCATCATCCGTCGCGGGCCCTCCTTGCCGTGCCAGACTTCGTCCGCCTGCAACGCGCCGTTGGCCGCGTGCAGCCGCCACACGTACTCGTTCCAGCCGCGGTTGTCGGCCACCTGGGCGCTGAACAGCAGGCTGCCATCCGGCAGGCTGAGGAGGTCGTGCGGGTACAGCAACGTGCGTTGCGACGGGTCGGTCACGAACTTGTCCCAGCGGATGATCGCGGGCTTGATTACCGGGGCGCTCGGGTCCGGCACAACCAGCTTGATTGCGGGGGGCGGCATCGACGGGGTCGAGGGCAACTGCCATGCGGCGGGCGACGTGGCGATTTCCAGCTTGGCCGGCAGTGCGGACAACGCGCCGGTCAATGCCGTGAACACCTCGCCCGGGACGACGGAGATGCCTGTCCTGCTGGATTGGGTCCGGTTGCCGCTGAACACGTCCAGGTCCTGAAGCGTCAGGGCTTTCCACAGGCTGTAGTCGGGGTTGGGTCGTGAGTCGATGCGGCCGAACTGAACGACCGTCGCCGGATGCCCGAATATGGCGCTTACGTCCTGCACCCTGACGAACAGCGCACTCCGGTACTGACCGGTGATGCCGTCGCTGTGGTCCTGGCGGGCCTCCCAGAATGCATAGGTGGTCTGCAGCGCCGGCAGGCCGGCGCCCCGGGACAGCCGGTCGACGCGTGTCCGTGCCTGATCCATGCGCCAGTCCAGTTCCTGTCGGGTGATCGCGCCTTGTTGCAGCGCCTGCTGCAGTTTCGGCAGGGTCGCGTGGTCGGCGATGGCCGTGCGCAGGTCCGGCCGTCGCGACAACAGCACGTAGCTCCAGGGATCCGGCAAATTATGCAGCTGCCAGCTATTGGCATTGGCTGTTACCGGGCTCGTCCGTTCCAGCTCGCGCTGTACCAGCGGCTGCACCTGATCGTAGGGCGCGGAGACCAGCAGGAACACGGCTTCTGCATAGGCTTGCCGGTTCTTGCCGTTGTCCCAGACCAGGACCTGTTCGCCTCGACGGGCGGCTACTTCGTAATCGTCGTCGTGCCCGGTGTCGTGCAGTTGTTCGAATCTCCAATGCAGGCCGTCGACGGTGGTGTCTGGCAGAGGATCGGCGTGGCAGGCGAGCGGGATCGCGATGCCGATCAGAACCGACAGGAAGCATGCGAGGCGTTTTTTCATTGACGTCATGCCCGGATGCAGCAGAAATTTGGACTGTCCGATTCTAAGTGCGGCGTAGCGCTCGTGCCGCGGTGTATCGGGTGCCATTGCGCGGGGTATCGATTTTTGCGCCGTTCGGTATCACCGCATACGGGCATCGGCGAGTGGATCGTCTTTTGGCGGAGGGGGGGCTCGGCATCGGTTGCGTATCACCCCTGGTCTCGAAAGCAATGGCTCGATCATCGCTGCCGCGAAAGCACGAGCCGGTACGGGCGCTCGGCACGGAACGCGCGTGTCACCGGATTGCTGTTGAGTTCAACCGTTCGTGTTTGCGTCGGTCGTGCGCAGACACCGGTGTCGGGACGCGTGATGAGCGCCAGTGAAAGAGCCGCGGCCATTCAGCGCGGCCCCTCGCGTCGGCGCATTCAAGTCGCGGATCGATTTCGACCGGAAGTTTGCAATTGACGATGGCCGAATGATCGTCGCGTTCGACCGGGGAGGCTCACGCGGTCAACGCGATGTGACGGCGTGTGTTTTTTGGCGGAGCAAATGAAAAAGCCGCTGTTCCTTTCGAAACAGCGGCTCTCGCATTTGGTGGCGAATCAGGGATGAAATTCCAATCTTTGGAAAATCATTCTAGATCAACCACTTACCCCATCTGGTAGGTCGAGTTTTCGGAAAAAACGGACACACCAAGTATCCCACGTTCGCCACCAGCACGGAAGGCCAGTGTTGGCGCGGCTGGGTGAATGCTCTCGGACATCTACCCCGGACGGCTAAAACCCTTGTCGGATAAGGCTACGTCCGGCGTGTCCAGCCTGTCCGAGGTAAATCGGCTAGCGAGGTTATGCTGACCTCGATCGCGTCGTTTGCTCGCGCAACAACCCGACTTCCTTGATGAAGTTTCGCCGATCATCCTCCGGCAGTTCTAGAATGAACGCACACTTATTGCCCAGCCCATTGAACGATGCACCGACAACGAACGCACGCGTTGAATCGACGATCCACACCCGATCATGTAGGTCATCGGTTTTTCTGCATGTCAGTCTGATGCCCCGCTTTTGGCAGATATCGTTGAATCCGCTTGCCACCTCGGAATCACGCGCCCTGGGTTTGACAAAAAGCTCGATTGATTTGACCGTTTTGGGAATAACGTCGTTGATTCCGGCTAGGTAGTCACTCTTTGACAGATTTTTGATCGTTCTCAGAAAATAAGGATCGCAAATCACCAATTGAGATGCCCCCAAGAATCCGTCATGCAAATGACTAATAGCCTGTCCCCGTGCGGCAGAACCAATTGATGTCATTAGCTGCATTACGTTGTTGCCTTCCTCACCAGTCATTCTGCATGAAACGGTGGGGCGTTCCAGTAGCGCGTCGACCTTTTGTTCTAAATGATCGAGCCGATAGAAAATTTGCCTGTTCCAATGACGAAAAAATGGCGAGACTGAATCGATTCGCCACAATGCATCGTCGTAAGTCTCGCTCTGCTCTGTAATCGCGATCAGATTTTTTAAGTGCTGGATCAATTGCTCTTTATCTGGCATGTTAAATCCTTAGTGTGAGTTATTGTCGATCTATCATTGTCAATGTCTGACAGATACCAGCGTAGGGCCCAGGCACAGAATTCCCCGATGCGATAGTGAGACGATTACGAAATCGGTTCGACCAAGTGACGACGATTAGCCGGTGCGAGATAGTCATCGGGCCAGAATTCAACGATGCGCGAGATTTTCCCCTCAGACATCGTAAAGAATGAAATCGCACGGGCACGAAGCACGCCATCCGTGACGCTCACATCCGAGGCGGCCTCGTTTCCGTTTCCGACGACGCGGTTGACTATGAACCGCCAAGGACCTTGTGCGGGATATTCGTAGTTCATCCGGGAAAAATTTGCGGCCCCGCGAATCCGTTCGTTGGATTGAGGCCACTCAAGTGTGAAGTTCTCGGCAAGAACCTGTCCAACCGAGTCAAAGTCATTGGTTGCCATGAGGTCCCAGAACATTCGGACTATCTCGACGGCTTCGTTTTTGGCAAGGTTCATTGTTAATTTATGCCCGAGGAATCTGAATCACGCGCCGGTAGGCAGGTTTGTGCAGGAAGACTCGCTCAAACGGTCCGCAATCAATGCCTTCGCCACCCGGCCACTCGATCTCTTGATCCTGTGCCGGGTTCCAGAAATCCACAGAGATGATGAGCCAATAAGCATCGCAGGACTGATAGCCCTCGGCCTTCTTGATCTTGTCTGCAACAATTTCCCGCACCCGATCAACTTGAAGCATCGGCACAGAGTAGCTTTGCTGGACAAACCAACGAGGTTTGGCCCACTCGCCGCTGAAATACATGTAATCCAAGCAATCAAGATGATCGTATGTCGCTTGTTCTACGTGCCCAGGTTCCCCACGCTGCACATACATCGCAACTTCAGCAACCCTGCGTGCCAAGTCATCCACATCAGTGATCGGAAACGCAGGATTGAAGCCTATAGCTAGTTCAATGGGACAACCACCGGCCTCAACGTGAAGCTCTTGGGCGCGAGCTACGACTCGTTCTCGGGGTATGGTCTGCCGCTGTTCGCTTGCCGCATCCTGACCGTCGCGAATATAGAGAGTGGTTAGCTCGATCCCCAGCTTCCGATCGCCATGTATCAGCACATCGGGTTTATCTGAGCGCTCAATAGCACCGTTCGGCAACGAATAGTCGGCCTGGAATGACAGGAACGCTTGCCATTCCTCTTCCTGTTGCTTCGTCCACGTCCTTGGCAAGGCAGCTTCAGCGCTCATTGATCATTCACAAGGTGGGGTGAACCATCTTGGTCCTGTTTTTGCCATCCTCATCAATCCAATCAAGTTGAACCCCCAATTTTGACGGGCTGTTCATGTGGACAGAAGCGATGAGTTCGACGGACTGAAATTTATCCATCGTTTGCATGGGGAATTTTGAATCGACTTCCCTCTGATTGACAAATTGATTTCCATCAGGAAACGAAACTCGAACGTTTCGGGCAATCGCGGGACCTTGATTAAAAACCTTGAGCCGATAGTTGTTGCTTCCCACCTTAGAGAAAGCGGCGCCAAGATTGGCTCGCCTACCCTCGGCCAGTTCAGCCGACTCTCTATCTGCAAGCAGAGCGTTCAGTTGTCGCTGGCTCTCTATCAATTCCTCTTGCTTCTTATTGAACTGTAGCGTCTTCCACGTCGAGTAGCAGGACAGCACAAGGGCGAGTATGGCGGCAAAGCCGCTCAGGTCAAGGGTCATTGAACGCGAACTTATTTGATGGTGATGTTCTTGCTACCTTTGAATGCATTCTTCAGAGTCTTCCTCAACTCGTCGGCGATATCCTGAGCAGCTTGCTTCCCTATCTCTTTGGCATGCGCCTCGATGTTTTCGCTATTTGACTCTCGCAACTCGGCACGAGTCATCCGGCGACCGCACGCGGCGCAGGTGACAATCGCCAACTCGTCCTCGGAATCCCCCTCAAACGAGAAGTGGCTTCCCGCGCATGTCGGACATTGCATCTCGATCATCCGGGTGTATTTTGAACTGTCCATCTGCAATACCTCGCCCAGTCGTTTGGTTAAGTTAACGGTTTGCGAAATCCCCACTATTGCCACAGACAATATCATCAATTTCCCCGGGCACGTTGGACACCCCGGACAAAGCCTGATCTGACAAGGGTTTCAACTGGCCGGGGTCTACGTCCGAGGGCTAATCAGCTCGCCGCGCTGGAAATATCCGGCCGATATTTCACGATGATGTCATCGAACTCAGCCTTTTGCGCCGCATGCAATTTGCATATTTCTTCCCGCAAGCTGCGGTGAGCGTCCAATGCTTGCATAAGCAGAGATGTCTAACCGTTCGCCGTCGAAATTGCTTGGCCACTTACCCCGGACAGCAGAAACCCTTGTCAGATCGGGCTTTGTCCGGGTGTCCGACGTGCCCGGGGTAAATCGATGCATCGTTAATCGTCCATCCCACAAGGGCGCCATATCATTCAGCGTCATGCCGGTCCTCAAAGTAGAGACGGGGACGCAGTTTCTCATTCATATCGGCATTGGGGATGTACTGGTGGGCTGCGTCGTAGTCTGGCCATTTGGTCAGAAAGAAGGGGCTAACAACGTTTCCATGGAACGGATCAAATAGCTCTGGCCCCCATTGCGCTGCCTGCATGATATGTAACGCGGCTATGGCGTAGATCAAATCTTTTAGATTTGCCCTTGAGAAATTTGTTTCTCGGTTATGCTTGGTCGCATTGTAAGAGTCATACCACGGAAGTGATTTCGTTGAATTTTCTTTGTTCCATTCTAAAAACGGCGAAAATTCGCCTATATTCGGGTAATCTTTTAGAGCTACAGCCCATTGGTCAAGCCGGAGCGGAGCCTTCGTCCTGTAGTAATCAGCTGTGTTGTATGAGCGCTTTTTCGACGCGCTATTTGCCTCTAAGACCGACCGCCAAGCGGATTCCACTTCAGTGCAGGCGAGTATCAGCAATTCGCGTATTTTATGCCCAAACACGTTGAGGTTATCCGTGGCGGGCTCCACATGCTTGAATATCTCTAATAGATAAGAAAATAAACTCGATGTGGCGACGATCGACTGTACGAAATTAGATCGATATATTGAGCGGGCGGATACAGGGTTGTAGGTCGATAGTGGATCATTTTCCGAATAACGACCCCGCCAAATTCTGGGCCAATAGCTCCCCAATGGCATCTTCGATAGTATGAAATTTCGTGTGTCGAGAATGCTTAAACGTTGCGCGAAAATATGTCCGGCAGCCAAGACGATTTCATCCAATTCGGCTAGATCTTCCCGATTCTTGTAGTAGTCGCGCATTTCGCGAAAGCTATCGAAGGTGTCAATGAAATTCGGCTCTTGAAAGTCAGATGGGTCATAAAATCGGATGGAATTTTCGCCAATTTGCCAAAATGCAATGAAGCGCCCACCATCGCTCATGCAGGCATAAATCTTTGACGGGAAATTTGATGAACATTCTATGCTCGTCGCTGACGATTCTACTGAGTCCACTCGCGCCTCCAAAAGCAAACCCTATGATGTTTTCCCGAATTGGGCGTTCAAGGGGCCAACTTGCAGCGTCGCAGTCGTAGCCCCCGCCTAACTAATTTTCCCCGGACACGCTGGACACCCCGGGCATAGTCTTATCTGACAAGGGTTCTGGCTGTCCACGGACCGTGTCCGAGGCCGATGCACGTCGCCATGCCGGACTCATCACGGCATATTTTCCGATGAGTTGAGCGAGCTTCGCCGTTTCCACCGTATGCACCTCGGTTATCGCATCCCATAAGGCTGGATACGCATCCCATTGTTCCAGGGCTGGGCGGAACGGCTCGTTCACCGCGAATGCCACCATGCGGAACACCCGCCCATCGCTGTCATCGTAGACCAGCAGGCTCAACCGCCAGAATGCGAGTATTCCGGCGAGCACCTTGAGCGATAGCGAATGTTGCCGGTTGTATTGTTCCAGTGCCTTGCTTGCCGGACTGTCGCCCACCGGCTCATCAAACAGCCGTGCAATAGCCGCTTCCATCATCGCAATGCGTGCGTAATGCGGTCTGCCATCCAGCAGGCTTTCAGCCATGTCGGGAAAGGCATCACACACGACCTCCCACAAGTCGGTTGACGGCTCGCGAAAGGCTGCCCACAACCTGACAGGTTCCACACCCTCAAACGGGCCAATCATATAAGCGTCGCGGGTGCCCGGCCACACCGCATCAACCCGTTCCAAGGTGTTCTTGTTAGGCGACGACTTGCCATCTGCATGCCGGTGGAACCGTGGGTTGGCTTTGCCGTCCCGAACGTCAGTGCCAAAGGTCTTCAGATAAGCCGTTGAAATCCTTTCGTAAACAATCTTGCCGTCCAAGCGTTCGACACCGGCTGACCGTCGTGCTGCTTCGAGCCACACCCGCGTCCGAACAGTGGCAATCGCTGACCTCGCCTTGTCGTTCCCTTCCATTTCTTCCGCCAAAGTGACACCCCCCATTCTGGCGGATCATTTTATTCGATTATTTGGAAAAATGCTTCTTATGGCGAGCAATCAAGCAAGCCTGTAAATAGAAGGAAATCAAAATGAATCTGAATACCTATGAAATTGAAGTCGAGCGGACGACGGTTTATTCCGGTGTTTATCGTGTCGAGGCAGAAAGCAAGGCCCTGGCCAAAGAGTATCTGTTGTCCCGCTTGCCATGGGACTCGGCGAATCTGTTGATCGAAGAGGATATCGATAGTGAGGAAGTAGAACTGAAGTCGGTAAAATTCATCTGCCGATAATCAAATAACCACTCTAATAAGGAAGATATATGGAAGCTATTCAATTTGAAATGCAATCCGCTCAAGCCGTGTCGGGTGAACACATCGTCACTGGTGCACAAATCGCACAAGCACTGCAACTGATGTCCGCGAAGCCTAATAAACTGATCGCGGATGCCCCGGAAATCCTTTATTCCGAGCAGTGCTCGAAAAATAAAAACCTGGCAACCGACGATGCCAACCTGTATGTCTGGAACGACAGCTACTGGCAGTTGCAAACGGATGTCGAGACGAAAAGGCATGCCCTGAAATGGCTGCAACTGAACAACCGGACTCGTGCTACCGAACAGACGGCCAAGAGTTGCCATAAGACGGCTTTGCTGCTCACCCAGCAGATGCCGCCCAAGCCCGACCGTATTGTCGTCCCGGCTGGTGGACAGTGGTTCGTAATGGACGACGGGTTTGACTGGTGTGTCGAGTCCCCGGATCGCACGGTCGGCATTACCCACGGCATCCGTCTCAATGCCCGTCCGTTCCCCGGCATTTACAGTCCGGCACCGGTTCCGGTGGACTCGCTGTTCGGACGATACCTGAACACCTCGTTGCCCGACCTCGCCGTACGGGAACTGGTGCAGGAATACATCGGCTACACCCTGTGCAACATGAACCTGCAATGTGCCCAGCTGTGGGTCGGCAACGGTAGCAACGGCAAGTCCGTCATGCTCAACATCGCTCGTGCCCTGCATGAGAAAGCCGTGGCAATGCGGCTGGACAAGCTGGACGGCTTCGACCTGACTTCCATCGTCGGTGCCTCGCTTGCCATCTGCGACGAAACACCGAAGGCGAAGATCAACCAGCAGGCATTGAAAAGCCTGATTTCGCAGGGGTATATCGATATCAACCCCAAGTATAAGGCTGCATTTAGCTACAAACCGATTGCCAAGTGGATTATCTGCGGGAACCACATGCCCGCCATCAATGATCACTCGGATGGCTGGTGGCGACGGTTCCACATCATTGAATGGAATGTCCAGGTGAAGGGCAAGGACATCATCAACGACCTTGACGGCAAGATTATCCGTGACGAGCTGCACATCGTGCTTGACTGGGCCCTGGCAGGGCTGAGCCGTCTGGCCGAAAGGGGTGGGTTCGAGATTCCGGAAGCCGTTGAGCAAGCAAAACAGGCCGCCAAAGCGGATTCCGATACGGTGGCAAGCTGGATCTGGACGATGGGCATCGTGCTGGATGCCAATGCTAAAACGAAAAAGAGGGACCTTTATGTGAGCTATAGCGAGCACTGTGAGCAACTGGGCTTTCCGTCATGTAACGAAGGCCAGTTTTTCAAACGGCTGAATGGCGAAATTCCCGGTATCAAGAGTGAGCGGATCATGGTTCACGAGGGTAACAAAAAGCGCCGTGCCTACTGTGTGAATCTGTCCGTCGGACGGTTTGACGACGAGTCTGCTGCACCATCCCAGCCGGAAGAGCTTGATAACGACCCGTTTGCCGTCAAGCTGTAAAGGTGTAGTTCGGATCGTGGTGTAGGTTCACCACCATCCACTGCTGAATCCAACCAATCCATTTAATAAGGAATGCATATGAAAAACGAAGATACGATTTGTCAGGCGGTTCTTGAGAAGAAGCTCATCGGCTTCTACTACGATGGGCACTATCGGCAGGTAGAGCCCCATCTCTACGGCATCGCGAACGGCGAGCCCAGGTTGCTCGGGTATCAGGTGGCGGGCAAGAGTAACAGTGGCAGTCCTACCAGCTGGCGACAGTTCAAGACGGACAAGATGGCCTATGTCCGGGTGCTTGATCAGGGCTTCAATGGTGGCCGGATGAAGTCTGAACCGGCGAACTGGGATCGTTTTATTGCTATCGTGAACTAGCCGACATGAACCCATCGGAACGAAGAGCCGCAGCCTGCGGCTCTTTTTTATTGTCCGACCGGCGAAGACATCATGTTGGACAGCGACCCCAGACGGCTGAAACCCTTTCCGCGCTGGGCTGTGTCCGGGATGTCCAACGTGTCCGAGGTGAAATACCCGTTAAAGGGTCTGTGCAGTTTGAAATAGTTGCTGATACCAAACAAACGCGTAGCCATTGACGAGCAGAAACGAGGCGATACTCATTGACACTAAGATGACGCAGTTCTTAGTTGGATTCCCGTATTTTCTCGTAGATACGGCGAACCACTGAGTAATCGCGCCGCATGCAGAGGTAGCAAGCCGAAGCATTGCGAGATAGTGAACGAGCGATAGCACTAGACGCACCTGAACATACAACAGCAAGAATACACCTGCGACGTGTGTGACAAGCCACGTCAGGTTTTTCAGCCCCACCCACCGCAAAAACACGCCGATCTTTTCACGCCTCAGAACATCCTGGTATGAGCCAAATTCGGGCGGTGCATAAATCGGCCTCAATGCTGAGTCGATCAAAACGAAAGACAAAACAGCAACACAGAACGTAAGAAGCAGATACGCCGACCATCCGTTACGGTCGATCGCGTCGATCTTGTGCGCATACAGCGTAGCACCGACAAAAAGCCCTATCGAGAAGCAAACGGCAGCCGCAGCAGCCAATAGAACCTGCTCATGCCAATACACGAATCCGAAGCACAGCAAGACCACCACGACCTGACCGAGCATCATTGAATCGCTGTCGCTGCCAGATGGTGCGTTTCGTCGTCGGCTGTAAGTGGTCGGCGACACCGGGACCTCGACTATCGTGCCGACGCGGACGGTAGCTGCCGGAAGCACTTCTTGTTTACCAAGCAGACGTGAATACAACTGCCCAACTGGGAAACCCACCAGAAGAAAGAAAAAGCCGATGATGAGATTGTCTTGGTTTCTGAGTAAAAAGTCGAGCATCGGTTTCCCTTGATCTATTCGCTCTTTTGTCAACGGGTGTGAAAAATTATTGCAACTCTGAATGATACAAGATCGTCAGACTAGTGAGAGTTACCGTTCGTCGGATGGCCTTGCATTCCCGATAAATTCCGGTATCTATATAGAAAGCCGAACGAAGAACGAACCAAGCAAGCAAGGTCAACATTTCACACGGTATCCACAGTTTCACAGTGTCATCGTGTGAAAGAATATATCTGGTGTCCCAGTCCCTGACGAGCAACACCGCGAAGCAGAAACGGACACAGCAACGCTCGGCCCCATAACCATAACAACAGGAGCCAATATGGAACAGATGCAATTTGACGAGGCGGGTGCCTCAGCAGTGAAGAAGCAAGCTGGACAGTCCGGCATAGATGGCAACATCCATCGCCGCAACCGTCGTGTCGAAATCCGGTTTAGCAACGAAGAGCGCGAAGAGCTTGCCCACCGTGCCATCGACGCAGGCTATACCAATCTTGCCCAGTATCTTCGCGAATCCGTGATGAACCCGGAAGCCAAGCCAGCAGATGGCGACGAGCAGGCATGGTTGCAGAACATCAACCGCATTGGCAACTACATTGCCGAGATAGCCGGACGACTCGATGAAGGCAAACAGCCTGACGATGAAATCCTGCTTGCCGTCATGCAGGTTCAGGAATATGCAGAAGATGTCTGGAAGACAGTAAAACAGAAAAGAAACACGGAAAAGGCATGATCGTCCGCGTGTTTAAAGCGGGGATTTCGCGTGGCGAGTCCCCTGTTAACTATCTATTGAGTGACCGAGACCACACGGGCCAGCCGCGTGCCGTTGCCCCAGAAGTATTGGAAGGCAGTCCTGACCTCACCGTTGCCGTTATCAACCGAATCCAGCGCAAGCATAAATATGTTTCCGGCGCGATTGCTTTCCGCGACAACGAGCAACCCAGTCGTGACCAGATGCGCGAAGTTATCCGGTCATTCAAGCAGACCATGTGTCCCGGACTTGGGCCTGAGCATTTCAATAACCTGTTCGTCCTGCACCGCGACAAGGGAAACACCGAGATTCACTTCGTCGTTCCGATGACCGAGATGACGACGGGCAAACGGATGAACATCCATCCACCGGGTCAGCAGAACATCAAGCTATACGAAGCCTTCACGCAGGTCATGAATCACCGCCTAGGCTACGCTCAGGTTGTGCCCGACCCGTTGAAGCTGGCCTTGAGTGATTTCGAGCGATACACGGTGGAAGGCAGGCAAGACCGCAGCAACAAGCTCTATCTGCACAAGCGACTGACGAAAGCCATCCGTTCCGGTCAAATCGCCAACCGTGCGCAACTGTGTGATTTTCTTGTTGAGCAATACGGTGTAGAGATAACACGGAAAGGCACCGATTATCTGTCGATGAAATTTCCCGGTGCCCAGAAGGCGAAGCGTTTTCGTGGCCCACTCTACCGGGCAGATTCTGACTACAGCAAGCTCGTTCAATCGGCACGCGACACGAAGACGGAACACCGCCTATCGCCCACCGAATACAGGCAGGCAGAGAACACCCTACGCCAGCTTGTTGAAGCCCGCCGTCAATTCAATGTCCGAGCCTATCTGTCGCCGCGCATGGTGCGATCTGAGCGAGTGAAGATGAACCGCCTTGAGCGACAGAGCACGGCAGTCCAATCCATAACCATACCAACAACCATAAAGGATAACCGTATGAAAGAGAATAAACCAGAACAGTCCGCCGACAACCAGCAGAGAGACGATTCATCGCCAATCAAGTATGAGAACAAGCCCGGTGTGATGAAGACGATAAAGACGATGCGCGACCAGTCGGTAATGGGTGACCGTGCTAACATGACCAGTGACTTCGGCATCGCCGGACTCATGGCGAGCCTTTCCGATATTGAATCTAGTATCAACGCCGCGGTTTCCGAAATGAACAGCGCGAGAAGCCCGGAACAGAAAGCTAGTGCTGAGAGGAAAGTGATGGCCCTGATGGAACGCAAGCGACGACTGGAATTGCAGCTTGCCCGAGCTAGACAGCGACAACTCAACATGGCGAGCGGAACTGTTCGGGTGTCCGGACAGGGCAAGTAATCAGGTCGGACATCTACCCCGGACAGGCTGAAAGCCTTGTCGGATAGGGCTGCGTCCGGGGTGTCCAACGTGTCCAGGGAGGAAAGGAATGAGCGGTCTGATGCCATACGTTTCCGATGTCTTTGATTTCCTGAAGTCGGTGCCCAATGTAGTATGGTCAGGAATAGTGGGGTCGCTGATCACCGTTGTCGGCGTGTTGTTAACGAATGTCGGTCTTTCTCGAAGACATCGGCAACAACTACAGCATACTGCGACCGAAAGCGCGCTGAAACGCAGTCACGAGTCTGCCGAAAAAGCCTTGGATCGCAAGATGCAGTTACGACGCGATGTGTATATTCCAGCGATAGAGGGCGTATTCTCTGCACTTCATGCGCTTGGATCAATGGCTGATCCGTCGGTGCCACGCGCCGACGCGAACAAAAAATATTCCGAGGCGATCGCAACTATTGGGAAAGTGAACGGAGTTGCGGAGGCGAAGACCGTTGCCGTTGTCAGCGAGCTATTAACATTGCTGTTAGCGATGAATTTTGCTCTTTCGATCAAGCGCGGTGCAATTGAGCGATCCCATGGCCAATGGTTGGCGAATAATGGCACTGTGGATCGGGCGGTGCAGGAACATGGTCGTTGGGTTCAGATCCAAACTTCAATGCTGTTTGAGGGGCCACCGGATCCAAGGAAGTGGGATTTTGTTCAAAGCCAAATTAACTTTCAGCAAGGCCAAATTGACGAATGGTCAAGGACGAGGGATGGTAGCATTGCTCAGCTACAAGTGGCGCAGATTGAATTTCTTAAAGAATTGGCCACGTATCAGCCTCAGGTCACCAATCTTTCTACGCAAGCAAGCATTGCTTTGCGGACCGAGTTAGCTTTTGCAGACGAAAATCTACATCTTATCGAGAAAGTTTTAACTGAAAGGGGTGAAAAGGCCCGACAGATTGTGCTGGACGTAATTGCAAATACTGAGGGCGAACTGGCTGCGATCAAACGTTAGGTTCTGCTTTGGGTAGTCCAATAAGTGTAAAGACGCTTTCCAGCCCACTCCGGAAGCAATAGATTGTGCCACGCTGCAAAGGCAGAACTTCTACCAGCGGAATCGAAACGAGGTAGGCGCCATGCGCGTAGACTCGTTGATTCGACAATTGCTAGCTCACCTTCAGGGATGAGTGCGATTTCAAGGCTCGGGGGAAGGGGGCTGGCGTTTCGAAGCTCACTGCCAACTTGGACCTCGCCGATTGGGTCGTGACATCAGCGACATCATATCTCGGTCTTTTCGATCCGCACTACCGGTTTGGTTGACAGCCTTCCGTTTTACCCCGGACGCATCGGCCACCCCGGACACAGCCTTATCTGACAAGGGTTTCAGCCTGTCCCGGGTAAATGTCCAACTGATGATTGTTTCCCGAGGTCGGACAGATAGACGGAACGGCTTACCCACCGCTTTCTAGCTCATGGCCTTCACAGGTGGCCGCTTCGAAATCCGTGGATAAGCCGTTCAAAATGGACGACGGCGGGTCTATCGCGACAATTGGTTCACCTGATGCGCGGCAGCCCTGTCCAGTGCTTCGGCGATGTCGCGTGCGCCTTCACCCCTCACTTCCTTCGTGATCGCGATTTCCCGCCCCTTCGTCGTGATGTATGCGTAGGAATCTGTGGTGCTCAGTGGTCCACGGTTTGCCTTGCGTGTCGTGCTTGTCCATCCGAATGAATCGATATCGGCGTATGTCATGGCATGCTGTCCCCAACGGACGCCCTCACGCTCCACACTAATGGTCGCCGTTTTCCAGTTCAGCCGATAGAACACGATGATCGGCAGAAAGAACACAACGAACAGAGCCAGTAAGCCCATGATAAAACCATGGTTGACGCCGAAATAGAGCGAGGCAAAAAGGCCGGTAATGAGCAGAATTCCCCCAGGCACGGCAATTACCAAGTCGGCAGCAACGAAGTTGATTCGCCGTTGGCGGAAAGTGATATCTACGGTTCCATCGGGGCGAGTCGTGACCTGACAAGCCTGATCGAATTTGACAGTCGTTTCCATAGTAGTCCTATTTTTATCGAGTCGCGCTTTTCGCTTTCTGGAAATGCGTATGACTTGCCAGATGAACCAAAGCGGGCTAGCGAACAACATGCCGAAGTAGAGCAACGAGCCAAGACGCAGAAAGCCGTAATGTCCCGCATACCGGTCAACGAACCACATCGGAATGACGAACGGAAAAAGGCGAAGCAACAGCCATGCGATTGCCAGCGGGTAATCAATCACGGCTTTGCTGAGCCAGTCGCCGGTATCGGTGATATCAAGGGTTTCAATAACCCGTTCATTCAGCGAAAACTGCTTTTTTTCAGCGGGCATGGCTCGCCTCTCAGTTCGCCATCTGTGAAGCCGACGGCATGGACACAACCCACGCACGATGATCGTCACCGTTATCCGCGATGTCATAGCCCATCGCAAACATAAACTGCGCGAACAGGTTCATGCCGTTCGTGCCCGCGAAGGAAGAGACATAGCCCGAGCCTTGCGGGAAGTTGTTCTTCGGCGGATTCGGTCCATTCGTTCGTCGCGCGCCGGTGTTGGCACCTTGAGCCAATGAGCCAGCCCACAGCAGGAATTGACCGGTGTCGGCGGATACCGTGTTGTTCGGGATGTCGTTTCCGCAGAACTTCGCACCGTTATAGCTTTGGCTGTGCTTCGCGTCATGCCACAGCACCACGGACACATTCATGCAGTAGTTCGACCCATACGAATACCGACTACCCATGTTGGTCGCAATGCTGTTGATGTAGGCATTGGCCGGCAGGCTGTTGATGGTGATGGCAGCACGGGGCCAGCCGTTGCCGTTGTCCTGCATGACGTGATACAGGCCAGATTCCTTGAAATGTCCAGGTGCAGGCACGGCACCCACTGAAGTCAACCCACCTTTCAGCCCATCGGTAAGCTGAGAGACGGCACCGCCGATATCGGGTGCATTGGCACATCCGGCGAGAGCCAGAGCGACGCAGACGGGAAGAATGTTCTTCATGTTGTATGCCTCTATCGTGCAATCGTCATGGTCGAGATGACGGTCATCGGCGGATTCGCGTAGAGCGTCTTGAGAACCGGATAAGCCCGGTCAGTGCACAGTGCCCCATTGCAGTTCCCGCCGCTGCCTTCGCCGAAGCCGTCAAAGTGATTGGTCAGACCTAGGGCATGCAGCAGTTCGTGCTCAACCAGTGGTTCAAACGGCTGGCAGTTGGCGTTGCTGAAATCGACATCCACATTGAAGGTCGCACGCGGATCGATGAGCGGGCTGGAATCCACTTCGGCTTGCCAGTCGGCAGCAAGAGGCGGATCGATGGAATAGGCCGGATCGACCCATTCGCCGAACATGTTCTGCTTATTCGCGTAAAGCTCGCCGCAGTTATTCGGCTCACTCGTGCCCTGGGTCGGCGGGGTCTGGTTGTTGAAGATGACACCCCGCGTCACCGAAGCCGGGTTCGTCGTCGCCGGAAGCCGGTTGAAGAGCGTTTTGCCCGCCGCCGCTTCAAGGTTGTTCAGTGCCGTGGTCAGTTCAGGGCGGTTACTCGTGTCGAGCACCGGAATCAGCCCATCGCGCTCGATGTTCCAGCGATAGGAATGAACACCGTCCACACCACCCTTATACGGGTTGCCGACCGAGCCGTAGGCCTGTGAGGTGTCCCAGATCGGCGTGTTGCTCGTCGTACTCTGGCTTGTCGCGATATCGGCCAGGATTTGCGCGTCGGTCGGCACAACCGGCGAGGATGCCCCGTTACTCGATGAACTGGTCTGAGTGCCGCTGCTGTTGTTGCTGCTTCCACCGCCACCACCGCATGCGGCCAACGACACCGCCGCCACTGCTATCGCCAACTTCGCCTTCATTCCGCCCCCGTTTCTGGTTGATTGGTAACGGCGTTAACCGTGCTCGGGCGGATAATAGCGCAAAATAGGCCAAAGTGGCCTATTCAGGGGAAGCGGGGAGCATTGCGACATGCTTCCATCCGTTCATCACCCACGATACAAGGCTCTTCGAGCGCACCTGAAAGCCCTGAGAAAGGGCGCAGGACTCACTCAAGTCGAGTTAGCTCAACGCCTGAAGGTGGATCAGTCGTATCTATCGAAGATTGAGCGCGGCGAGCGCTATATGGACGTTTTGTTTTATTTGGATTGGTGCCGCGCTTGTGACGTTTTGCCCGACCAAGCCGTGGTAAAACTGGTCGAAGCAGGGGGGTAGCCCGTCCTACCAAAACAACTTGATCGGGAAGGATGCTTTGTCGATAGCATCCTTCAAGATTTCCAGCGGTTTCTTCTTCTGATAGTGCTTGAAGTGCGGGCTTGAGAAATCGATCTTGCCTTGCTCATAGTGTCCGACCAGTCCCATGATGATGGCCGGATGAACGTTCTCGTTCGTGACGGCGTTAATGAAATTCGACCGGAACGAATGGAACACCTTGCGCTCGTCGGTGATCCCGCGCGTATCCAGATATTGTCCGAACCGGCGAGAGGTATTCCTTGAGTAGCCATTCTTGCCTTTCGTCAGGTGAGGGAAAAGCTGTATGCCGCCGCTTGCTTTGACGCTTTCGATGTAGTCGAAAAAGCCGGACTGAAGCACCACTTCAGGAATGGGGATTTTCCGGACTGAATTGATGTTCTTGGCGACATCCTCTTGTATGTCGAACACCCACACGCCATCGGCCTTGAAGATGCGATCCACTGGCAGGCTCGTCAGTTCTTCAAGGCGGGCACCTGTGTAGAGGGCGAGGAACGGCAACCAGTAGTAATCCGGCTTGTCCATGAAGGCACGGTATGCGCTTTCCTCGAAGACAACGGCAAGCTCTTCTTCGGTGAACGGCTGGTAAGACTTGACTTGCTGTTTCAGCTTCGCCTTGGTCGAAATCTTCACCCTTTCGAATGGATTGGTTGTGAAGTAGAGGTTGTTATCGGCGGCATACTCGAAAAGCGACCGCATGAACGAGCAGCGGGCATTAATCCCGCTCGCCGACACTGCTTTGCCGATCAGCCGGTTCTTGTAGGCGATGGCTTCCTGAGGCGTATAGGCGTTGATGTCCAGATCACCAAAGAAGCTCTGGAATTCGTTGTAGATGCGCTCTTTGTCATAGAGCGTTTTGGGAACGTTATCGAGCTTCTTTTCGTTCAGGTAGAGCGTGACTACGGCGCTGAACTTCTCGCTGATTTGCTTCGGTGCCTGGGACTGTTGCTGGTGCTGCTGGATGAAGGCGGCCTTTTCCCGTTTGATATAGGCAGCCTGTTCCGCCACCGGAAGCGCCATGCTCGCCCGCACGATTTTCCCCATCTGCGCACCCATCGCCTCGGCAGTGAGTCCGGGGTTGGCAGCCTCAAAGGCAGCTTTCTTGTCGTCAAGTGCGGCATCGAACTGGGCTTCTGATTTGAAGCCCATGTTCTGAAGAATGTCCTTCACGATCCCAACGTCGTCGGCCTTGATGTCCTTGAAGCTGATTTCCCCGGTCGGGCTGATGTTCAGATCGAGCTTCCGCAGGTCTTTGTTGTTGAGGTCAAAAGGTTCGGCCATGGCAAGCTGAAGATTCAGTGACAGAGCCGAAATTCTAGCTTGATGGAAATCTTTGGTTCCGAGAGAGCGGCGGATTTTCCGCTTGTTCTGGATGACGCGAAGGTAGTAGACGCCGTGACGCGAGCGGTAGAGACGGGGCAACTTGTGCATGGGAATGACCCACCAAGTGACCCACCGAATGAGAAAAGCCCCATGTAACCGATTGATTACATGGGGCTTTTTGCAACTGGTGGCGAATCAGGGATTCGAACCCCGGACCTGCGGATTATGATTCCGTCGCTCTAACCGACTGAGCTAATTCGCCGAAGAAATGAATTATGGAGAATGCCGGCTTTGCTGTCAACACCTTTTTTCATCATCCGTGAAAAAGGTGCCGGCGGCCCGTGCCGGCCTTGTTGCGGACGATCGCCGTGCACCACCGGCAACCGTCCGCTCATCCACCTCAATCCTGTGCGTAGATGTTCGAGTCCTTCGTCTCCTTGACGAACAGCAGCCCGATCACGAACGTGGCCAGCGCGATCACGATCGGATACCAGAGGCCCGAGTAGATGTCGCCTTTCGCGGCGACGATCGCGAACGCGGTGGCCGGCAGGAAGCCGCCGAACCAGCCGTTGCCGATGTGATAGGGCAGCGACATCGACGTGTAGCGGATCCGCGTCGGGAACATCTCGACCAGCATCGCCGCGATCGGGCCGTAGACCATCGTCACGTAGATCACGAGGATCGTCAGGATCACGATCGTCATCGGCCAGTTGAGCTGTGCCGGGTCCGCCTTCGCCGGGTAGCCGGCCGCCTTCAGCGTCGACGCGAGGGTCTTGTCGAACGCCGCACCCTGCGCCTTCGCGTCGGCCGCCTTGCCTTCATAGGCGGGGACCACCGTGTCGCCGACCTTGATCTGGGCTGTCGCGCCAGCCGGTGCCGCGACGTTCTCGTAGTTCAGGCCGGCCTTCGCGAGCGCGCTCTTCGCGACGTCGCACGAGTTCGTGAACTTCGACGTGCCCACCGGGTTGAACTGGAACGAGCAGGCGGCCGGATCGGCGATGACCGTGATCGGCGCCTTCTGCGTCGCGAGTTCGAGCTGCGGGTTCGCGTAGTGCGTGAGCGCCTTGAACAGCGGGAAGTAGGTCAGCGCCGCGATCAGGCAGCCCGCGAGAATGATCGGCTTGCGGCCGATCTTGTCCGACAGCGAACCGAAGAACAGGAAGAACGGCGTGCCGATCAGGAGCGCGATCGCGATCAGGATGTTCGCGCTTGCGCCGTCCACCTTCAGCGTCTGCGTGAGGAAGAACAGCGCGTAGAACTGGCCCGTGTACCACACGACGGCCTGGCCGGCGGTCAGGCCGACGAGCGCGAGGATCACGATCTTCAGGTTCTTCCACTGGCCGAACGCTTCGGTCAGCGGTGCCTTCGACGTCTTGCCTTCCGCCTTGATGCGCAGGAACACCGGCGATTCGTTCAGCTGCATCCGGATCCACACCGACACCGCGAGCAGCAGGATCGACGCGACGAACGGCACGCGCCAGCCCCAGTTGCCGAACGCTTCCTCGCCGATCAGCGTGCGGATGCCGAGGATCACGAGCAGCGACAGGAACAGGCCGAGCGTGGCGGTCGTCTGGATCCACGCGGTGTAGAAGCCGCGACGGTTGGCCGGCGCATGCTCGGCGACGTAGGTCGCCGCGCCGCCGTACTCGCCGCCGAGCGCGAGGCCCTGCAACAGCCGCATCGCGATGAAGATCACGGGCGCGGCGATGCCGATCGACGCGTAGCCGGGCAGGAAGCCGACCACGAACGTCGAGAGGCCCATGATCACGATCGTCACGAGGAACGTGTGCTTGCGTCCGACGAGGTCGCCGAGCCGGCCGAACACGATCGCGCCGAACGGCCGCACCGCGAAGCCGGCCGCGAAGCCGAGCAGCGTGAAGATGAAGGCGGCAGTTGGATTGACACCGGAGAAGAAACTCTTGCTGATGTAGGCCGCGAGCGAGCCGGCCAGGTAAAAGTCGTACCACTCGAACACGGTGCCGAGCGACGACGCGAAGATCACCTTCTTCTCTTCGCCCGTCATCGGCGCGTGCGAAATTTGCCCGCCTAACGTTGCCATGAGTCGTCTCCAAGTCCCTTGATATAGATGTGCGGCCGCCTTGGGTGAGCGGGCCTGTCGAGGATTATTGGTACGGAAACTTACGGCCGACTGACTCGCGCGTGCAAAACGACTGCAGGTTAACCCGCGCTGGATCGGTTGTTTTGTGTGCCTATCGTGCTGCGAAGTGCTTTTAACGTCCGGCAAATTGCCGATTTCGGCGCAATCTCGTCGTGCCGCGGTGGCGCGCGTCAGGGTTAATCCGGGGCCGCTTCGGTCAGCGGCAGGCTGACCCGCACGAGCGTGCCGGCGAGGCGCGGTGCGTGCTGGTAGACGTGATCGTCGAGCATCAGCGTGCCGCCGTGCTGCGTGGCGATCTCGCGCACGATCGCGAGCCCGAGGCCGCTGCCGTCGCCTTCGCGGCCGAGGATCCGGTAGAAGCGCTCGACGACGCGTTCGCGTTCGGCGGCCGGGATGCCCGGCCCCGTGTCCTCGACCTCGAGATGCACGCGCCGTGCCGCGGGCTCGGCGCGCACGCGCACCGTGATGCGGCCGCCGTCCGGCGTATAGCGGATCGCGTTGTCGATCAGGTTGCCGAGCATCTCGCGCAGCATCACCGGATTGCCGTCGACGTCGAGCGGCGTATCGTCCGGCGGGTCCGGTGGGCCTTCGTAGCCGAGATCCATCCGTTTCGCGAGCGCGGCCTGTACCCAGTCGCGCACCGCGCGCCGCGCGAGCGTGGCGATCTCGACCGGCTCGAACGTCAGCCCGCTCGCGCGGTTCTCGGCGCGCGCGAGTGCGAGCAGTTGCGTGACGAGCCGCGCGGCCTGCTCGGAGCTCGTCGCGATCTGCTCGAGCGAGCGCTGCACGTCGGGCGGGACGGGGTGGCGCAGCGCGAACTCGGCCTGCGTGCGCAGGCCCGCGAGCGGCGTCTTCATCTGATGGGCGGCGTCGGCGATGAAGCGCTTCTGCAGCGCCATGTTCTGTTCGAGACGGGCGAGCAGGTCGTTGAACGACGTGACGAGCGGCTCGATCTCGGGCGGCGCGCGCTGCGCCTCGACCGGCGACAGGTCGTCGGGCCGCCGCGCGCGGATGTGCGCCTGCAGCGCGTTGAGCGGCGCGAGCCCGCGCGACAGCCCGAACCAGACCAGCAGGATCGCAAGCGGCAGGATCACGAACTGCGGCAGGATCACGCCCTTGATGATGTCGTTCGCGAGCGCGTTGCGCTTGTCCAGCGTTTCGCCGACCTGCACGAGCACGGGCTGCGGGCTGCCCGATTGCGGCAGCGCGACCGTCGTATACGCGACGCGCACGTCGTTGCCGCGCAGCAGGTCGTCGCGAAACATCACGACGCCTGGCGGCGGGCGGTCCTCGTCGCGCGGCAGCGGCATGTCGGCTTCGCCCGCGACCAGCTCGCCGCGCGTGCCGAGTACCTGGAAGTAAACACTGTCGACGTTGTCCGCGCGCAGGAAGTCACGGGTCTGCTCCGGCAGCGTCAGCTCGGCGACACCGTTCACCGGGTGAATCTGGCGGGCGAGCACATAGGCGTTGGTTTCGAGCGCGCGATCGAACGGGCCGTTCGCGATCGTCTTTGCGACCAGATAGGTGACGGCGATGCTCATCGGCCACAGCAGCAGCAGCGGGGCGAGCATCCAGTCGAGGATCTCGCCGAACAGCGAGCGCGGGCGCGGTGCCTCGGGCGCATCGGTTTCGTCGGGCGGCGCGAACGGGTTCTCGTAGCGCGCGTCGCGCGCCTCGTCGGCGGCCGACGACGGCGCGCCGGTCGGGTGGCGGGGATGGGCCGGCGTGGCCATCGCGGCGACGCCCGGGCTCAGCGCAGCGGCGTGCCGGCCACCGCGGGCTGGGGCGCGGCCGTGTCGGCCGGCGCGGCGGGCGCGACCTTCTCGAGGCAATAGCCGAGGCCGCGCACGGTCGAGATCCGTACGCCGCTGGGTTCGATCTTCTTGCGCAGCCGGTGCACGTAGACTTCGATCGCGTTGTTGCTGACTTCCTCGCCCCATTCGCAGAGATGGTCGACGAGCTGCTCCTTCGACACGAGCCGGCCGATCCGCTGCAGCAGCACCTCGAGCAGGCCGAGCTCGCGCGCGGAGAGGTCGAGCACGTGATCGTTCGCATACGCGATCCGGCCGACCTGGTCGAACGCGAGCGAGCCGTGGCGCACGACGGTCGGGCCGCCGCCCGCGCCGCGCCGGGTCAGCGCGCGTACGCGCGCTTCGAGCTCGTTGAGCGCGAACGGCTTGGCCATGTAGTCGTCGGCGCCGAGGTCGAGCCCCTTCACGCGCTCGTCGACGCTGTCGGCGGCCGTCAGGATCAGCACGGGGAGATTGGAATTGCGGGCGCGCAGGCGCTTGAGCACGTCGAGCCCGGGCATTTTCGGGAGCCCGAGATCGAGGATCAGCAGGTCGAATGTCTGCATCGACAACGCGGTATCGGCGTCGACACCGGTCTTCACGTGGTCGACTGCATAGCCCGATTGGCGGAGTGACCGGGTGAGGCCGTCCGCGAGTATGCTGTCGTCTTCCGCGATGAGAATTCGCATGGTGCTGACCGATGGCCGGCAGGGCGTTTGCGCCGGCCGGCTGTCTCCGAAGTTATTCGTGTACAACGCAGCCTGCATTGCGGGCTTGCACAAAACACTGTTTTTTTATACAGTGTCTGCATTCGTGGGCGGCGCTTGAAAGCGGGCGCGCCTCTAACAGACGCTGCTCATCATAGCAAAGGACGATTCATGGAAGATAGCAAGAAGGGCTCCGGGATGACCGCCGAGAAGAGCAAGGCGCTGGCCGCCGCGCTTGCCCAGATCGAAAAGCAGTTCGGCAAGGGCTCGATCATGCGCATGGGCGACGGCGAGGCGACCGAGAACATCCAGGTCGTGTCCACGGGCTCGCTCGGTCTCGATATCGCGCTCGGCGTCGGCGGCCTGCCGCGCGGCCGGGTGGTCGAAATCTACGGTCCGGAATCGTCCGGTAAAACCACGCTCACGCTGCAGGTCATTGCCGAACTGCAGAAGATTGGCGGCACCGCAGCGTTCATCGACGCCGAGCACGCGCTCGACGTTCAATATGCAGCGAAGCTCGGCGTGAACGTGCCGGAGCTGCTGATCTCGCAGCCGGACACCGGCGAGCAGGCGCTTGAAATCACCGACGCGCTGGTGCGCTCGGGCTCGATCGACATGATCGTCATCGACTCGGTCGCGGCGCTCGTGCCGAAGGCCGAAATCGAAGGCGAGATGGGCGATTCGCTGCCGGGTCTGCAGGCCCGCCTGATGTCGCAGGCGCTGCGCAAGCTGACCGGCACGATCAAGCGCACGAACTGCTTGGTGATCTTCATCAACCAGATCCGGATGAAGATCGGCGTGATGTTCGGCAACCCGGAAACCACGACGGGCGGTAACGCGCTGAAGTTCTACTCGTCGGTGCGTCTCGACATTCGCCGGATCGGCTCGATCAAGAAGAACGACGAGGTGATCGGCAACGAAACCCGCGTGAAGGTCGTCAAGAACAAGGTGTCGCCGCCGTTCCGCGAAGCGATCTTCGACATCCTGTATGGCGAAGGC
This sequence comes from Burkholderia sp. Ac-20384, assembly GCF_017104605.1. Classification (NCBI taxonomy): domain Bacteria; kingdom Pseudomonadati; phylum Pseudomonadota; class Betaproteobacteria; order Burkholderiales; family Burkholderiaceae; genus Burkholderia; species Burkholderia sp. Ac-20384. The sequence goes on from NZ_JAAGPE010000031.1 coordinate 45,580, forward strand.
ATTTCGCGTCAGGGCGAGATCATCGATCTCGGCGTGCAGGCGAAGATCGTCGACAAGGCGGGCGCCTGGTACAGCTACAACGGCGAGAAGATCGGTCAGGGCAAGGACAACGCGCGTGAATTCCTGCGCGAGAATCCGGAAATCGCACGCGAGATCGAGAACCGCATTCGCGAATCGCTTGGCGTGGTCGCCATGCCTGATGGTGCAGGCCAGGACGAAGCCGAGGCGATGGACGAAGAAGAGTGATGGTCGGGCGCCGAGGTCAGGCTGGCGAGCCGGAGGAGAGCGACACGCCCGAAACGGCGGGCCGCTCCGGCCGGCGAACCGGATCCTCGAGCGCCGATCGGCGGGGCGCAGGCAGCAATGCCGCGAACCGCACCGCGACGAGGGCATCCGACGATGCCCTCGTTTCGTTTGAGATTGCCGCACCGGACGATCCGTTCGACGACGATGAATCGTTCGACGCGCACGACCGCTCCCGCCGTCGTGTTTCCGGTGTCAGCTTCCCGGGCGATCGCGCAGCCGATGCATCGGCGCCGGCGAGGGAAGATGTCTATACGCGCAGCAGCCAGCATCCACGCCGCACACGTCGCGCGTCGGGTGCTTCTTCCAGTGCTTCGTCAGGTGACGCTCCGGGCAGTACCGAGCGCAAGTCGTCGAAGCCGCAACGATCGTTGAAGGGCCGCGCGCTCGGCTATCTGTCCAGGCGCGAATACAGCCGCACCGAACTCGCGCGCAAGCTCGCGCCTTACGTCGGCGAAGACGAATCCGTCGACCCCGTGCTCGATGCGCTGGAACAGGAAGGCTGGCTATCCGATGCGCGCTTTGCGGAGAGTCTCGTGCATCGTCGCGCGTCGCGTGTGGGCGTCGCGCGCATCGTCAGCGAGCTGAAGCGTCATGCGGTGGGCGATACGCTCGTCGAGGAAGTGAATACCCAGCTCCGCGAGACCGAATGGGCGCGTGCGCAAGCGGTCTGGCGCAAGAAATTCGGTGCACTGCCGCAAACGCCGGCCGAGCGTGCGAAGCAGGCACGCTTTCTCGCCGCACGCGGCTTCTCGAGTGCGACCATCGTGAAGTTGCTGAAGGTCGGCGACGATTTCCCGATCGACGACTGACCGCACCGATCGCGCGCGTGGCGCGCGATTTTGCTGCAATGCAACCGCTTCCGGACAGGCGGGAATACCCGCCGTCGCGTCAATCTGTCTCAAATACCCAATATGCTAAAATCCATGGGTTTTCCTCTTCGGCCTCAACCTCCAGCATGCCGCTATCCGAGCCCGTGCCCCGTCAGTTGCGACATCAACGCGCAATCCGAGCGGAAGCGTACGAGCGCGGCGACGGCTTGTGGGACATCGAAGCCTGCCTGACCGACCACAAGCCGCGCGATGTCGCGCTTGCGTCGGGCATCCGGCCCCAGGGCCTGCCGATCCACGAACTCTGGCTGCGCGTGACTATCGATCGTGACCTCAATGTCGTCGACGCCGAAGCGTCTTCGGAATGGGTTCCCTATCCCGGTCACTGTCAATCCGCCTCTCCCGCCTATCGGGCCCTTATTGGGCTCAATCTCTTCCGCAATTTCCGCCGCAACGCGAACCGGCTGCTCGCCGGTGTCGCAGGCTGCTCCCATCTCACCGAACTGTGCGCCGTGCTGCCGACGGCAGCGATCCAGGCGTTCGCTGGTGATGTGTGGAACGTGCGCGAGGAGGGGGGCGAAGGGCCGGATCATGGCGGCGTGCACGACGAAGCGCCTTTCCAGCTCGGCCGCTGCCGGGCGTTGCGGTTCGACGGCGAGGTCGTGCGGCAGTACTACCCGCGCTGGTATGGCGCGAGCCGGCCGGACGTGCCCGGTGAAGGCAGCACGAAGGAATGAACGGAAATCATTCGAAGAAGCGTCTAAAGCGACTTTTCATCCAACTCTCAGACTGAAGGGAATCACGCATGAAGATTCACGAGTACCAGGGTAAGGAAATCCTGCGGAAATTCGGAGTCGCGGTACCGCGCGGCAAGCCGGCGTTCTCGGTTGACGAGGCCGTCAAGGTGGCAGAAGAGCTCGGCGGCCCGGTATGGGTCGTGAAGGCTCAGATTCACGCAGGTGGCCGTGGCAAGGGCGGCGGCGTGAAGGTGGCGAAGTCGATCGAGCAGGTTCGCGAATACGCGAACCAGATCCTCGGCATGCAGCTCGTCACGCACCAGACCGGTCCGGAAGGCCAGAAGGTCAACCGTCTGATGGTCGAAGAAGGCGCCGACATCAAGCAGGAACTGTATGTCAGCCTCGTCGTCGATCGCGTGACGCAAAAGATCGTTCTGATGGGTTCGAGCGAAGGCGGCATGGACATCGAAGAAGTTGCCGAAAAGCACCCGGAACTGATCCACAAGGTCATCGTCGAGCCGTCGACGGGCCTGCTGGACGCGCAAGCCGACGACCTCGCCGCGAAGATCGGCGTGCCGGCTGCTTCGATTCCGCAAGCACGCGCAATCCTGCAAGGCCTGTACAAGGCATTCTGGGAAACCGACGCATCGCTGGCTGAAATCAACCCGCTGAACGTCTCCAGCGACGGCAAGGTCATCGCACTCGACGCGAAGTTCAACTTCGACTCGAACGCGCTGTTCCGCCATCCGGAAATCGTCGCGTACCGCGACCTGGACGAAGAAGATCCGGCTGAAATCGAAGCGTCGAAGTTCGACCTCGCGTACATCTCGCTCGACGGCAACATCGGCTGTCTCGTGAACGGCGCAGGCCTGGCGATGGCGACGATGGACACCATCAAGCTGTTCGGCGGCGAGCCGGCGAACTTCCTGGACGTCGGCGGTGGCGCGACGACCGAGAAGGTCACGGAAGCGTTCAAGCTGATGCTGAAGAACCCGGATCTGAAGGCGATCCTCGTGAACATCTTCGGCGGCATCATGCGCTGCGACGTGATCGCGGAAGGCGTGATCGCCGGTTCGAAGGCCGTGAACCTGAACGTGCCGCTCGTCGTGCGCATGAAGGGCACGAACGAGGACCTCGGCAAGAAGATGCTGGCCGATTCGGGCCTGCCGATCATCTCGGCGGACAGCATGGAAGAAGCTGCCCAGAAGGTCGTCGCGGCTGCCGCAGGCAAGTAAGCGCGCTATTGAACACGCTGGCGGCGCGGTTTGTACGCGACGCCAATCGAACAGAGGTCAAAATACATGTCGATTCTGATCAACAAGGACACGAAGGTCATCACGCAGGGCATTACCGGCAAAACCGGTCAGTTCCATACGCGCGCCTGCCGTGAATACGCAAACGGCCGCGAAGCATTCGTCGCGGGCGTGAACCCGAAGAAGGCCGGCGAAGATTTCGAAGGCATTCCGATCTACGCAAGCGTCAAGGAAGCGAAGGCAGAAACCGGCGCGACCGTGTCGGTCATCTACGTTCCGCCGGCAGGCGCAGCAGCTGCGATCTGGGAAGCGGTCGAAGCCGATCTGGATCTCGCGATCTGTATCACGGAAGGCATCCCCGTCCGCGACATGATCGAAGTGAAGGACCGCATGCGTCGCGAAGGCCGCAAGACGCTGCTGCTCGGGCCGAACTGCCCGGGTACGATCACGCCGGACGAACTGAAGATCGGCATCATGCCGGGTCACATCCACCGCAAGGGCCGCATCGGCGTCGTGTCGCGTTCGGGCACGCTGACGTATGAAGCGGTTGCCCAGCTGACGGCACTCGGCCTCGGCCAGTCGTCGGCAGTCGGTATCGGCGGCGATCCGATCAACGGTCTGAAGCACATCGACGTGATGAAGATGTTCAACGACGATCCGGATACGGACGCAGTCGTGATGATCGGCGAAATCGGTGGTCCGGACGAAGCCAATGCGGCAGAGTGGATCAAGGACAACATGAAGAAGCCGGTCGTCGGCTTCATCGCGGGCGTCACGGCGCCTCCGGGCAAGCGCATGGGCCACGCCGGCGCGCTGATCTCGGGCGGTGCGGATACGGCCGAAGCGAAGCTGGAAATCATGGAAGCGTGCGGCATCACCGTCACGCGCAACCCGTCGGAAATGGGCCGTCTGCTGAAGAAGGCGCTGTAATATTTCCCCTGGGTTCGTCCTGCAGAAAACGCCGGCTTTGCCGGCGTTTTTTGTTATGCTCGCGCAATGAATTCGTAAGCACCGGGCATGCATCGCGCATGTGCCGGCGATGAACCGGGTCGCCCGCGGGCGGCCGCTGTCCTGCCCGTCACGCCATGCTCGAATTCCTGACGTCGCTCCACTGGGGCGCCGTTCTCCAGATCATCATCATCGATATCCTGCTCGGCGGCGACAACGCGGTCGTCATCGCGCTCGCATGCCGCAACCTGCCTGCGAACCAGCGGCTGCGCGGCGTCATCTGGGGTACTGCGGGGGCGATCCTGCTGCGCATCGCGCTGATCACGTTCGCGGTCGCACTGCTCGACGTGCCGTTCCTGAAACTCGGCGGCGGGCTGCTGCTGCTGTGGATCGGCATCAAGCTGATGGCGCCGGCCGGCGATGCGCACGACGACATCAAGCCGGCCAGCCAGCTGTGGGACGCCGTGAAGACGATCGTGATCGCCGATGCGGTGATGAGCCTCGACAATGTGATCGCGATCGCGGGCGCGGCCGAACAGGCCGACCCGTCGCACCGGATCGCGCTCGTGATCTTCGGGCTCGTCGTCAGCGTGCCGATCATCATGTGGGGCAGCACGCTGGTGCTGAAGCTGCTCGACCGTTTCCCGGTCGTCGTGGCGTTCGGCGCCGGGCTGCTCGGCTGGATCGCGGGCGGGCTGATCGTGAATGACCCGGTCGGCGACCGCTGGCCGGTGCTCGATACGCCGGAGGTCCTCTACGGCGCGAGCATCGCGGGCGCGCTGTTCGTCGTGGCGATCGGTTACACGCTCAGGAAGCGCCGCGACGTACCGCACGCGCACTGACACTGGCCGTCCGGCCGACTGCCGGATTCACGGCCCGCTGGCTACGATCGAGACGCCTGCCTTTACCGGCAGGCGTTTTTCGTTTCCGGAGCCTGCCATGTTCGAAGCTTTTTCCGTTTCCCTGTTCCGTCGCGTGGCCGCCGATCTGCGGCGCGCGAACCGGCCGTCGCCGCGCTGGCGGCCGGCCGGCTTTACGCTGATCGAACTGATGATCGTGCTGGCGATCGTCGGCGTGATCGCAGCCTATGCAATTCCCGCGTACCAGGATTACCTTGCGCGCTCGCGCGTCGGCGAGGGGCTCGCGCTTGCGTCGTCCGCGCGGCTCGCCGTTGCCGACAACGCCTCGAGCGGCGCGAGCCTCGACGGCGGCTACAGCCCGCCGGCCGCGACCCGCAACGTCGAATCGGTTGCGATCGACGGCGAGACCGGCCAGATCACGGTCGCATTCACCACGCGCGTCACCGCGGCCGGCGCCAATACGCTGGTGCTCGTGCCGTCCGCGCCCGACAAGGCCGATGCGCCCACCGCCCGCGTGCCGCTCAAAAAGGGCGCGATGCAAGCCGGTGCGATCGCGTGGGAGTGCTTTGCGGCCGGCAAGGATGCGTCGTCGCTGCCGGCACCGGGAGCCGGGCCATTGCCGGGTGACGCCGCGACGTTGCCGGCGAAATATGCACCGGCGGAGTGCCGCGCGTAGTGCCGCTGGCGGAGCAGGGCTGCGCGGGCGGCATGCCGCCCGCCGCTTCATCCGGTCGTGACGGCCGCGCCGCGTCGGGTCGCGGCGCGAAGGCCCCGCACAGAGGGGGGAAAGTTTTGTATAGTGCGCCGGTTGCTGACATCCGGTTCGCTCATGCCTTCTACTTTTTCCCGTTCGTTGCCGCTCGTTGCGCTGGCTGTCGCCCTGATCGTGCCGTACGCGATCACGAATCACACGTATCCGATCCCGACTTTCTATTCCGAGTTTTCCGCGCTGGTGCTGTATCTGCTGGTGGGGGTGTCCGTCGTGCTGCTCGCGCGCACGGGCCGCCCGGCCGAGCCGTTCGCCGCGCCGGCCGCGTTCGTCGCGCCGCTCGGGTTCGCCGTGGTGCTCATCGCGCAGGTCGCGCTGATCCCGCTCAAGGTGCCGTCGATGAACTGGCTGGCGGTTGGCTATCTCGCCGCCGCGCTGGTCGCGATGCAGGCCGGCTATACGCTCGCGCGCGATGGGCTGGCCGAGGTCGTGTCGCGGATGATGGCCGGCGCGCTGCTCATCGGCGGCGTGTTCGCGGTCGGAACGCAAATCGTGCAGTTGTTCCACCTCGAGTCGGCGCTGTCGCCGTTCGTCGTGATGTACAACGTCGCGGTCGATCGCCGGCCGTACGGCAACATGGCGCAGGCGAACCATCTGGCCAGCTACATCGCATTCGCGCTCGCGGGCGCGCTGTATCTCGTGCAGACGCGCCGGCTCGCGGTATGGGCGTGGCTCGCGCTGTCGATCGTGCTGTCGGTCGGCCTTGCGCTGACGGTGTCGCGCGGGCCGTGGCTGCAGGTCGCGGTGATGGTCGTCGCGGGTTTCTGGATGGCGTGGCTCGAATCGCGCCGCGCGCCGGGCAATGCGCGCGCGTGGGCGATCCCGGTCGTGCTTGCGGTGGCGTTCATCGCGGTGAACGTCGCGGTGCGCTGGGCGAACGTCCACTACCACCTGGGTCTCGCGGAATCCGCGGCTGACCGGATGCGTGACGCGGGGCAGATCGCGCCGCGCCTCGCGCTGTGGAAGTACGGGCTCGCGATGTTCCGCGAGCATCCGCTGCTCGGCGTCGGCTGGGGCGAGTTCCCGTCGCACCAGTTCGCGCTCGTGCGCTCGCTCGGCGGCGTCGAGATCGCGAACAACTCGCATGACATCTTCATCGACCTGCTCGCGAAGTCCGGCCTTGTCGGCCTCGGCGTGCTCGTCGTCGCGCTCGTGACGTGGTTCGCGCGTGCGGTGCGCGCGCCGCAGTCGAGCATGCGCGTGTTCGGCTTCGCGCTGATCGGCATCCTGCTGATGCACGCGCTGGTCGAGTATCCGCAGCAGTACATGTTCTTCCTGTTGCCGGCGATGTTCGTGATCGGGCTGCTCGAGGTGAAGCCGCTGCGCATCCTGCCGGGGCGTGCGGCATTCGGGCTGTTCGCGGTGCTGTCGGTCGGCGGCGTGCTGGCGGCGGTGCCGGTGCTGCGCGACTACCAGCGCGCGGAAGTGCTGTACTACGGCAGCGATCCGGCCGCGCAATACCGCGATGCGCCGTCGCTGCTGTTCGGCGCGTGGGGTGAATACGGCGCGGCCACGCTGCTCCCGATTTCGGCGGATGACCTGCCGGCCAAGCTCGCTGCGCATGAGCGTGCGATCGCGCTGCTGCCGGGCGAGACGGTGCTGCGCCGCTATGCGGCGCTGCAGGCGCTGGCCGGCCGCGAGGCCGACGCGCTCGACACCGTCGCGCGCCTGCACGTGTTTGCGAAGGAGTTGAAGGACTGGCCGCAGCAACTGGCGGCGCTGTACAAGCTGTGCGACCAGCAGCCGGCGCTGAAGCCGTTCAAGGCGGCAGTCGTCGCGAAGTACGGCGAAGTGCCGGCCGATGCGGCCGACGACGAGGACGACGACGATTCGGATTGATGCGTGCAGCGCGTGCCGGAACGGGGAATGCCGGCATGTACTGCGCCGTGAGGAAGCCGTGGTGCGCGTCGGGCGTGAGCGCCCGGCGCGAACCCGGCGAATCCGGCCGCGCATCGATTACCTCGCGGATTGCGGGGATTCCGGCTGAAGGCGCGGCGATTCGCGTCAACCATTGTCAAATCGCCGCCGCTCGACGGGCCGCGCGTGCACAATGCGCGAAAGTGCTTGCGAGCCGGCCCGTGTGGGGCGGGGCACACAGCAAACACGGGCAATACCCGGCCACCGGGGAAGTCCGCCACGCAGGATCGCGGCCGAGCATCGATCGGCCGTGCGGCCGTAACGGGGCGCCGGTCCGATGGCCGCGGCGCAGTGGGATGCATGCGATGCGGCCGGGCGACGTTTCCGGTGCGCGGCGCGTGCGTCCGGAACAGTATTGAAGAACGATATTCGACCATGGCTATTCGCTCGACCTACCTGATCCTGCCCGCCGTTGCGATGCTGTTTTCCGGCTGCGCGATGCTGTCGTCGTCGCAGGAAAGCAAGCTGACGTGCCACATTCCGCGCGCCGTCTATCCGGATACCGCAAAGCCGCTTACGCGCCCGGCGACCGTGCTCGTGCGCGCGCTGATGACGACATCCGGCGAAGCGCAGAACGTCACCGTGACGACGAGCAGCCGCAATGCGGCGGCCGACCGCGCGGCCGTCGACGCGATGACGCACGCGACCTGCGTGCAGACGGGCGCGACCGCGAACCCGTTCCTGCTGACCCAACCGTTCGTGTTCGAGCCGCAGCGCGGTAACTGACGAACCGGGGGCCTACGTACGGTGCGGTGCTGCGGCGTCAGGGTCGTGCCGCGGCACGTTGGCTTTGGCGCGTCCTGTAATCTGAATCGGGCGTCGTGAAGCCGTTGGCCTCCTGGTGGATCGAGCCGTCCAATTTTTCTACCGCCGCGCATGGCCGTCGACAGTCGATACGCGCGGCCGTTGCAGCACGCTCGCCCCACGTTCAGTGCTGCGGCATCAGGTTCGCGCCGCGGCAAGCGGGCTCGGCCGCCGTGCTCAGCCCAAGCAGCGTGAACCCGTTGCGCTCCTGGCGAATCAGCGCATAGTGCCGCGCGACCGTTTCCCCAGTGGAGCCCGTCAGATCGAGTTCGACCTGAAAGCGGTCCTTGCTGTCCGAGCAGCCGCGCACCGGGCCGTACGCGAACCCCCGGTCGGCCGCCTTGCTGGCCTTTTCGAACGCCTGCCGACCTTTCAGCGCGGCCGCTGCGGCGGCGGGCTCGCTCCATTCGCGCGCCAGCGCATCGTCCGCCTTCAGCCATTCGTCGACGAAATCGCGGCCGTTGAGCGCAACGGGCTGTACGCGCTGCACGGTGCCGCCGTCGACGCGATAGCGGAAGACGCCCGGCCGCGTCATCACGTCACTGTCCCTCGAGCCGACGGTCGCGCGAACCTCGAAGCCGTCGGGGCGTACCTTGAACCGGATCGGGTTTTCGTCGAGTACGTAGCTGTTCTCCGAATGGAACACCGTGCGTTGCGCAGCCGAGCCGTTGGCCGGTGCGATCACGTCCGCGGCGAACTGGCTCCAGCGCGACGCACACCACGGCGTGCCGTGGACGACCGCGACCTGTCCGCCGGGCAGCGCCGAGAACCAGAAACCGCTGCCGTACGCGCCGCCGATGTCCTTGTAGTCGTCGGCCTGCCAGCGCAGCACGCGCCGCCAGGCGCCGTTTTCCCATGCATACGCGGTCAGCAGGTTGTCGTCGCCGCATGCGATGTCGAAGCCGGCGCGCACGAACAGCAACGGGCGGGACGTGCCGCCGCGTTCGACGTCGACGTCCGGATTGCGGCCGAACGCCGATTCGCCGTCTTTCGGCTGGACGGGCCGGGCCGGCACGCCGAGCGCGGCCGCGAGCGTGCGCTTCAGTGCGGCCGGGTCGACTTGCTCGTCGCTGCACGCGAGCCGCGCGTCGATCGTGCCGACGAGCGCCTGCTTGTACGCACGCAGCGCGTCGCGCAGCGGCGGCGGAATGTCGACGCCGCCGCCGTCGCTCGGCGGAATACGGATCTGCTGGACGCGATGCTGCGCGTCGATGGCCGCGCGCGCGGCGGTGTCGGCGGCGGGGCAGGCGCCGGCGGCCGATGCGATGGACGGCAACAGGGAGAGCGCGCACAGCAGCGGCGCGCCGAATTTCAGCGTGAGGTTCTTCATTCGTGATGGGTTTTTCTGGCTTTTATCGTTCGAACGGGGCCTCGCTACGGCCGACGATGCCCCGTGAATGGCTGCTGTTGCTGTTGGCGCTTAACCTGTCGTGTCTTCCGCCTTCCAGTCCCCCGACTTTCCGCCGCGCTTCTCGCGCACGCTCACATCGGTGATCACCATCCCGCGATCGACGGCCTTGCACATGTCATAGACGGTCAGCAGCCCGACCTGCACGGCAGTCAGCGCTTCCATCTCGACGCCGGTGCGGCCGAACGTCTCGACCTGCACGACGCAGTGGACGCCCGGCAGCGCGTCGTCGAGTTCGAAGTCGACGGCCACGCGCGTCAGTGCGAGCGGGTGGCACAGCGGGATGAGATCGGCCGTGCGCTTGGCACCCTGGATGGCTGCGATGCGCGCGACGCCGAGCACGTCGCCTTTCTTGGCCCTGCCGTCGCGGATCAGCGCGAACGTAGCCGGCAGCATCCGGATCGTGCCGCGCGCGATCGCGATGCGTTGGGTTTCCTGCTTGCCGCCGACGTCGACCATGTGCGCATGGCCGGCGGCATCGAAATGGGTGAGTCCTGACATGTCATGCTCCAGTGGAACGGTGTGCTCGCGCGAGCACGTCCCTCGATCCTGCTTCGCGATCGGGCAGGGCGCCGTATCCAGTTCCCCGCGCCCCGATCCGATCCAACGTTTCAACGGGCGCCTATCATAGCAGTGGCATTCGCGGCGCCGGGTATGCAGATGGCGCGCATGCCGCACGGGACAGTCGCGATGTCGCCGGTACAATGACCCGAATATTCAGACCAAACGCCGCGATGCGCGCCCGGCGCGCGGGACGGCGTCGTTTTCATCCTGCCATGCGTGTCAAACAGTTGCTTGCCGTGTCGCTGTCGGTGGCGCTCGCATTGCCGCCGAGCGGCCATGCGCAGAGTGCGTCCGCGCCGCCGCTCGAATCGGCGGCCGGCGGCGCCCGGTCGATTTCCACTGTGCCGTCCGGCATCGCGGCCGGCGTGTTCGGCACGTACGGCGGGGCGGAGAGCCGGTTTTCGGACACCGGCGGCGCGTCGGCGCCGGCCGCGAGCCTGCGGGCGCCGCTTCGCTCGCTCGAGCTGCCCGACCTGGGCGACGGTTCCGGCGGTTCGCTGACGCCTCAGGCCGAGCGCCGGCTCGGCGAGCGCGTGATGCGCGAAGTGCGGCGCGATCCCGACTATCTCGACGACTGGCTCGTGCGCGACTACCTGAACGCGATGGCGGCGCGGCTCGCGGCCGCGGCGGCCGCGCGCTTCATCGGCGGCTACACGCCGGACTTCGACCTGTTCCCGGTGCGCGATCCGCAGATCAACGCATTCTCGATGCCGGGCGGCTTCATCGGGATCAACAGTGGCCTCGTCGTCACGACACAGACGGAGTCGGAACTCGCATCGGTGGTCGGCCACGAGATGGGGCACGTGCTGCAGCGGCACATCGCGCGGATGATCGGTGCGAACGAGAAAACCGGCTATACGGCGCTCGCGACGATGCTGCTCGGCGTGCTGGCCGGCGTGCTCGCGAGAAGCGGCGACCTCGGCAGTGCGATCGCGGTGGGCGGGCAGGCGTATGCGGTGGACAACCAGCTGCGCTTTTCGCGATCGGCCGAGCGCGAGGCCGATCGCGTCGGTTTCCAGCTGCTCGCGGACGCGGGCTATGACCCGTACGGGATGCCGGGCTTCTTCGAGCGGCTCGACCGCGCGTCGATGGGCGATGCGGGCGTGCCGGCGTACGCGCGCACGCATCCGCTGACCGGCGAGCGGATCGCCGACATGGAGGATCGCGCACGCCGCGCGCCGTACCGGCAGCCGCGCCAGTCGCCCGAATACGGCTTCGTGCGCGCGCGGCTGCGCGTCCTGCAGAACCGCACGCCGACCGACATCGCGGCCGAGGCGCGGCGGCTGCAGTTCGAGATCGACGATCGCACCGCGCCGAACGTCGCGGCGAACTGGTACGGCATTGCGCTCGCGGATGCGCTGCTCGGCGAGTACGACGCCGCCGGAAAGGCACTTGCGTCGGCGCGCAGCGCGTTCGACGCGCGCGAGCGGCGTGAGGACGATCCGGCGGCGAGTTCGCCGAGCCTCGACGTGCTGGCCGCCGACATAGCG
>NZ_JAAGPE010000312.1:0-10287 GCF_017104605.1 Burkholderia sp. Ac-20384
GCCGTGCTCAGCGAAATGCCCGACGCGTGGCGCACGGTGTCGCTCGACTGGTCCGCGCTCAACCGGCCGCATCGCGGCGGCGCGCATCGCGATCTCGCATGGGCGCCGGGCCCGGCCGCCGAGGCGATGCTGTACCAGACGCTCGTCGGCTGCTGGCCGCCGGAACTCGCGCCCGACGATGCGGCGGGGCTCGCGGCACTTGCCGAACGCGTCGTGCAGTGGCAGACGAAAGCATGGCGCGAGGCGAAACGGCACACCGACTGGCTCGCGCCCGACATGCGCTACGAGCGCGATTGCGAAGCATTCGTCCGCGCGATCCTGAAACCGAGCGGCGCCGGCGACTTCGCGCACCGGCTGCATGCGTTCGTCGCGCGGATCGCACCGGCTGGCGTCGTCAACAGCCTGACGCAGGCCGTACTCCGAATGGCGTCGCCCGGCGTACCCGACCTGTATCAAGGGACTGAAGCATGGGATCACTCGCTCGTCGATCCGGACAACCGCCGCGACGTGCCGTTCGCGGCGCTCGCGGCCGAACGGGTCGACGGGCCGGTCGCGTCGTACCTGCCGGCGTGGCCCGATGCGCGCGTGAAGCGGGCCTTGGTCGAGCGCATGCTGGCGCTGCGCGCACGGTGGCCGGAGACGTTCGCGGCAGGCACGTACGTGCCGCTGCGCATGCGCGGCCCGCTCGGGCGTCATGCGATCGCATTCGCGCGGTACAACGATGAATCGACGGTGGTGGTGGTTGCAACGCGGCTCGCGGGCCGGCTGCTCGGCGAAGCGCCGGAATTGCCGCGCGTGGTACCCGCGCAATGGGGCGATACGGCGGTCGTGCTGCCGCGCGAGATCGACGGACCGTGGACGAACTGGCTGAATGCGGGGGACACGATCGATGTGACGGGACGGTTGATCGAGCTCGGTAACTGTCTGGCAGCGCTACCGGTTGCCGTGCTGGTGGCCGTGCACCCAACCAGCGCATCGTGATGCATCCAGCGCGCTCGTTCCCGGCTGATGAAACGCCGGGAGATCGTCGTCCCGTCATCGATACGGGAGACAGTTCCCTCCATGCAACGGTCGGCGTTTGCGTTTAGTCGCGAGCCGCACACGCCTTGATCATTCCCTAAATCACCAGAGGAAAATCGAATTTGTGCAAAACGGCCTGCGTATAATCGTTTTTACACATCCAAAATCGATTTGCGCCCGAAACGAGCTTCCATAATCGGTTTTGCGCATTGGCTGGGCCGACCAACAGGAGCTTTCATATGGCTGAATTGCCCGACGATCCAATCGGTACCGCATGGTTGATCGCAAACTGCGACGTTGCGCCGATGGCTCGGCCTCCAGTGCTTAGTCGCATCGGCGGTCGGCGTGCCACCGAAACCATTGACGGTTATCGGCTCGAGACCTACCCGGAACTGATGCGCCCAACGGGCGATATCGCCGCGCACCTTCAGTTTCACTTGCGCCACGAGGTGCCGCAACTGGAGTTTCTGGCGCGCTTGTTCGCGCGATCCGGCCCCGGATTCGTCCAGGACTGGATCGACTCCGAGCCAACCGGGCAGTACGCGCGCCGCGCCGCTTTTCTTTACGAATGGCTCACCGACGGCGAGTTGAGCGTTCCGGAGCGCTTGGGCGGCAACTATGTCGACGTGCTTGACGACGCCAAAGTCGTCACCTCGTCACGCGACCGCATCGTGAAGAATCCGCGGTGGCGGGTGAACGATAATCTTCCCGGAACACGTTACTTCTGCCCGACCCTTGTAAAGACAGCCTCTTTCATGGAGGCAGCCGAGTTGAACGTGCCGCGCCTGTTCGCCGATCTCGCGGCGGAATTCGGTGAGGATCTGCTTATGCGGGCGGCGGCCTGGATGACATTGAGGGAAAGCAAGGCCAGTTTCGCCATCGAAGGGGAAGCCGACCGTACTTCCCGCATTCAGCGCTTCGCCGACGTCATGGCCCGGCGTACCGCCCAAGGCGAACAGCCGTTGTCGGACGATGCTGCTGCAGAGTTGCAGCGGGAAATTCTCGGTGAGCGAACCACGCTCACGCACTTCGGCTTCCGGCAGTCGCCCGTATTCGTCGGGGAAACCGTCCGCTATAACGAGGTCGTGCACTATGTCGCACCGGGGCAGGAGGATGTACCGGCCATGCTCGACGGCCTTCGCACATTCCTGGCACGCACTTCCGGTCAATCATCGGTCATGCGCAGCACGGTGGCAGCCTTCGGTTTCGTCTACGTGCATCCGCTGGCGGACGGAAACGGCCGCGTCCACCGCTTCCTGATCAACGATGTTCTCCGTCGGGACGGTGTCATTCCGGAGCCGGTCATCCTGCCTGTTTCCGCCGTGATCATGGACGACGCGGGCGAACGCCGCGGCTACGACAGGGTACTGGACCAGGTGTCTGCGCCGCTCATGGAGCATGTGCGCGATCACATCGTATTCGACGCCGCACAGACAACCTATCCTGACGGCGTCGTATCCAACTTCGCATTCGATGGTGCAGGACTGGCCATGCCGCTGTGGCGGTACCCGGACCTCAGTCCGCATGTGCAATACCTCGCCAACATCGTCAAACGCACACTGACCGAACACATGCGCGAGGAATCGCGCTATTTGCGCAGCCACGCGCTGGCTCGGCAGGTGCTCAAGGAAATCGTGGAAATGCCGGATCATCAAGCCGACCGTGTCCTGCGCTCGATCGAGCAGAACCAGGGACAACTCAGCAACGTTCTCGCGAAGGAAATGCCCATCCTGCAGCAGCCCGGTATCTGGCCCGCGATCGTCGAAGCCGTATCCTCAGCCTTTCGTAACGGAGATTCCACGGATGCCGCGATCGTCGATCGCTACCGTCCGGAACGACCGGCGGGACAGTAACACCCGACCTCACCACCACGCTCCCGTCGGCAACCCGCCACGTGGCAAACTCAGCGCCCGCCCGTCACGCGTCGGTAACGTCGGGCTCGCTCGCGTCGTTGCGCTGCACGCACTGCACCAGCGACAGCCCGTCGGCCGTCAGCACCGGCCGGTGCTCGCCCGACGCATCGTCGTACTGCATCACGATCAGGTGCCGTTCGACCAGCGCGACGACATCCTCGCGGTCGATCTGGAGCTGCTCCGGTGCGCGATGCACCAGTAACAGCGTGGCGAATTCATGGGCGGACAGCATGCTCGTTTCCCGTTGGCGGCTGCGCGAGGTGCGCACCGGCGCATAAAAACTCATGCAGGGATCGTGCCGGTTTGCGCGATGCATCCGCCGCCGGCGCTGCCTGAGTGCCGCGCGATGTGGCACCGAGTGGCGGCCGGCGGCCGATGCAAAGTTTTCAATGGCGTGTAATGCCGAACGCGGGTCGGAGCACAACGCGCCGGGAACCGCAGTCGGGTCAGGATCGCCGCGACCGGGACAGGGCCGCCGGCGCACGGAAATCGCCGCTGTGCAGCACCACGCCGCCGTTGCCGTCGGCCAGCGCTTCCGCGCATGCGGCTTCGATCCGCGCGCGGCCATGCTCGAACGCATCGCGCAAGTCGGCCTCCAGCGCAGACTGCGCGCCGAAATGGTCTTCCAGCGCTTCGACCGTGATCGCGCAGGTTTGCAGTTCGCCATCGACGTCGACGACGAAATGCAACTGCAGCTCGGCACCGTCGAACACGGGCGGCTCGTCGACCAGCGTCACGTGGCGGGCGGAATCGGCCGGCATCGCTTCAGGCGCTCCGCGCCGCGAAGTGACCGACCCGTGCGCCTTCTGCCATGAGCACACGCCGAAGTTCGCCGAGTCCGGCCATCTTGATGAAATCGCCGACCGCGACGATGACTACCTTGCAATGATCCAGCCTGCTGCTCATGAGACCCTCCATCGGCATGACAGCATGCGCCGTGTCGTACCGTACCGATCGCGCAGCAAGCCGCATGCCCGCAAGCTCCTTCGCGCGGACGGGCTTGCATGGCCGCTCGACGCGGCTACTGCAGACGGCGCGCGGCATCGAGCATCGCATCGGTCAGCTCGATCGTCAGCGTCACGTGTTCGTCGGGCAGGCGGTCGAGCAAGTCCTCCACCGTGTCGTGCAGGATAGCGTGCACGCGCATCCGCGTGCCTTCGTCGAGATCCGCGTAGCGCTCCATCGTGTCGCAATCGAGCACGAGCACGACCGAATGCCCGACGGTCTCGGGCGGCGGGTCGGCCGCCTCCGCCCACGCCGCCTGAAACATGATCCTGCCCGTGGCGACGTCGACATGGACCGTCGTATCGAGATCGTCGGCGTCGTTGTCGAGCTCGTCGTTTTCCAGCCAGATCCGGGAATGCGATTGCATGATGTCCTCCTGCGTAGTGGCGGGATGGCATGTCCTGCCCGTGTTCTCCAGCAACACCCGTGCCGCCTTCGCGGCGCGACGCAGGCTCAGCGGCGGTTGATGGCGTGGTTCGGCATCCGGGGAATCGGCTCGTTCTACTACCTGCTGTTCGCGCTCGAACACGGGCCGGCCGACGCGGTGCGCCCGCTCGCGGCGCCCGTGCTGGCCGTCGTGTCGGCGTCGGTGATCGCGCACGGGGTCTCCGCGACGCCGCTGATGAACTGGTATCACCGGCTGCAGCATCGGCGCTGATGCGTGCGTGACGATGCGCCGGGCCGAGCAGCCGCGCCGCCATGAGAATGGCTGCATCGAGGTGGTTGAGAGAAGCATCGACATGCGCTCGCCGCGTTCGGGAAGGCAACGGCCACGCGAATCGCCGCGCCGCCACCCACCAGGCGGCCCTCGAGTCACGGCGCGCGCAGCGCCTCGTCGAGTTCGGCGCGCGTCACATCGAGCGCGACGTTGCACTCGATCGCCGCTTCCTCGACGCGCGGCTTGCGCTCGTCCACCGCACGCCGCGCGCTGTCGCACAGATGCGTGCGCACGCGCAGCCGGTCGTCCGCGCCGAGCGATGCATAGCGCGTGATCACGTCCGGATCGACGCGCAGGTCGACCGCGCAGCGCCATTCGCGCGCGTCCTCGTCGGACGGCACCCGCACCCACGACACCTGGATCGTCAGCCGCCCGGATGCATCGTCCGCATGCACGACGACGGTCGACTGCGACGGGAAGCCGTTCGCGAGCGCATGCTCGAGTTCTGCGATGCGCTGCGACCGGCCGGACGCGCCGCTCATCGCCGCACGACGCCCAGCAGCAGCGTGACGAGGAAGATCACGACGAAGATGTAGAACAGGATCTTCGCGATCTCGGCCGCGCCGGCCGCGATGCCGCCGAAGCCGAACACGGCCGCGACGATCGCGATGATGAAGAAGATGACCGCGTATCGAAGCATGGATACCTCCTGGATGGCAGCAGTGGTCAGGACACGTCGTCGCCGTTCACGCATCGTGCTTGTGCTCCGGTTTGCCGCGCCTCGGCGTGGACGCCATTTTTTCGAGTGCCTTTTCGCTCATCGACCTGGCCATCGACTGCGCCGGCGGCTTGAGGTCCTTCATGTCCGTCTTGCCGCGTTTGGCCGACAGTGCGGCCCCCGCGGCACGCTGCTGCGCTTGCGATTTTGCTGGCATGGTTGCGCTCCTGTCGTGGGCGCGCGCGTCGACGCGACGGTCGGCACGCGCGCGAGCGGGGCTCGCCCGGGCAGCCGTCATGCGGCGTCGCGGCGCCGCAGGTCGGCCGGCGGAATCTTCATCGCCTGGCGATACTTCGTCACCGTGCGACGCGCAAGCAGGATGCCGCGGCCCGCGAGGTTGTGCGCGAGCGCGACGTCGGACAGCGGATCGGTGTGCCGCTCGGCCGCGATCATGTCGCGGATCAGCACCTTCGCGGCCGCCGCGGAACACACGCCCTTGCCGGCCGCCTCGAGCTTGCGCGGGAAGAAATGCTTGAACTCGAACGTGCCATGCGGCGTGGCCATGTACTTGTTGCCCGTCGCGCGCGACACGGTCGATTCGTGCAGGTCGAGTTCCTCGGCGATGTCGCGCAGCACGAGCGGCTTCATCGCGATCTCGCCATAGCGGAAGAAATCGCGTTGTCGCGCGACGATGCATTCGCCGACGCGCTGGATCGTGTCGAAGCGCTTCTGCACGTTGCGGATCAGCCAGCGCGCCTCCTGCAACTGCTGGCCGAGCGGCGAATCGCGCTCGCCGCTCGACTGCGCGAACAGCGTCGCGTAGCGTTCGTGCAACCGTGCGCGCGGCAGCACGGCCGGGTTGATCGTCACGATCCAGTCGTCGCGCACCTGGCGCACGATCACGTCGGGCACCACGTAGTCGCCGCGCGTGCTGCCGTAATGATTGCCGGGGCGCGGGTCGAGCCCGCGCACCAGCGCGCACGCGGCCTGCAGCGTCTGCGGGTTGCAGCCGACCCGCCGCTGGATCTCGGCCGTCTCGCGGCGCGCGAGCCGTTCGAGATGCTCGCGCGCGATCGCTTTCGCTTCCGCGAGCGCGGGCGTGCCGGCCGGAATCGCGTCGAGTTGCAGCACGAGACACTCGGACAGCGAGCGCGCGGCCATGCCGGGCCGGTCGAGCATCTGCACGAGCCGCAGCGCGACCGCGAGATCCTGCTCCGACAACAGCAGCGCGGGGTCGGCCGCGACCAGCAGTTCGACCAGTTCCTGGCGCAGGTAGCCGTCGTCGTCGAGCGCGTCGATCACGATGCGCGCGGCTTCGCGGTCGCGCCGGTTCAGCTGATAGAGCCGCAACGCGTCATGCAGCTGCTGATGCAGCGACGGTTCCGCGGCCAGCCATTCGCCGGGCGACAGGCCGCCCGACTCGTCGCCCTGGCGGCTCGTGCCGCGCGTCGCGGGCGCGGCCGTCAACGACACTTCGGACACCTCGGGCACTTCAGGCACGTCGCCGTCCGGCTGGCGAACCTCGTCAACCGGGGGCACCGCGTCGGGCGCGGCGGCTTCGGCTTGCGGCCCCGCTGTGTCGGCGGCAGGCTCCTCGTCACCCTGGCCATCGTCGAGAAACGGATTCTGATCGAGCGCCTGACGCAATTCCTGTTGAAATTCGAGCGAGGACAACTGCAGCAACCGCAGCGACTGCTGAAGCCTCGGCGTAAGTGCAAGATGCTGTCGCATCTGCAGCGAAAGCGAGACGGACATCGATGGTCCTCCTGACGTTTCACGGGTTTCGCTTCGTATTCAGCCAGGATTCAAGCAGCTTCCATGCCAAGGGGGTCGATCACCCCGTGCCGCGGTTCGCGCGGGTTCGCACCCCGATTTACAGCGCGCCAGGGCCGCTTTTTTACAAGCCGACGGCAAGTTTTGGGCACGCGCTTCGCGCACGCATTTCGCGCATCACGCCGTCACGCGCCGGCCGTGGATCGGCTCAGTACTGCGCGGGCGGCGGCATGCGCAGCGGCGGGTCGCCCTGTACGCCGTTCGGGCCCGGTGGCGGCACGTCGGCCGGCTCACCGCCCGCCGCGCCCTGCGGCATCATGTTGCCCGGCGACGGGCGCGTCTCGTAACGCGTGGTGGCATCGGGCATCGTCGTGCCGGGCGGCGACGCGTGGCCGTCGGGCGGCGCGGGTGGCGCACCGCGCGCGCCGTAGGGGGCAGGCTGCGTGCACGCGGCCAGCGTACATGCGGCGGCCATCACGCACAGGCCCCCGGGTATCGTGCGGATCCATTTCATCGCAATTCTCCTGAAGTCCGCGGCAGGCGCGGAACCGGTTGTGTCAGTCCCGGCGAGTCCGCAATCCGCGTGCCGTCCGTTTGCGCGTCACACGCGCCGACCTGCGGTGCGCAGGGCTTCAGCACACCGTCACCGCGAATGCCTGCCTGCGGGCCGCTATGCGTCGTTACGCGTCGTACGCGGCCATCACGAGCCACAGCTCGCGGCCATCGTCG
Organism: Burkholderia sp. Ac-20384; assembly: GCF_017104605.1. Lineage (NCBI taxonomy): Bacteria > Pseudomonadati > Pseudomonadota > Betaproteobacteria > Burkholderiales > Burkholderiaceae > Burkholderia > Burkholderia sp. Ac-20384. The sequence goes on from NZ_JAAGPE010000312.1 coordinate 7,817, forward strand.
CGCACGCGTGCCGCGAGCGCATACGGATCGGCGGGTTCGCACGCGCGCTGCAGCGCGAACCGCGCGGGTTCGGTCGCGCCGAACGTCTCGTCGCCGAGCGGCCGCACGTCGGCCTTGCCTTCGAACATCCGGCGCTCGGGACGGTAGATCAGCGGCTCGTGCTTCCACTCCTCGAAGTGGCTCTTTACCGAATCAAAGCCGCCGCCGCAAACGTTGAGTTCGTAGCGCACGCCCTGTCGCCGTTTCGGAATCGTCATCGTGTCTCCGCTTGATGTGCGCGCGACCGGCACCGGTCGCGACGCGCGTGGTCGTCATCGTCGTCATCGCCCGACATGGCAAATCCCGTGCCGCGTACGAACCCGGGCATGGCGGTTGCGGAAATGTTCGCGTCATCGTCATTCGCAGGGAGCCTTGCCATGAAGGATTCGACCCGGCCCGACCCGTCGCCGCCGCGCAAGCACGAGGACCGCACGCGCACGCGCCATTCGGAACGCCATATCGACCAGCAGCTCGAGGACACGTTTCCCGCGAGCGACCCGCCGGCGACCGGCGGCGTCACGCGTATCGAGCCCGATGCACCTCCCGATACGCCGCCCGATTCGCATGAGGAAAAGCCACGGCAAGACCCGCGCGAACGCGGCGGCACATGACCGGTCACGCGTGCCGGACGGCATGCGGTTGGCCGAATCCACCGACGAATCGACGCACCCAGCCCACAAGGAGGACGCCATGCATCGTGTCAACGAAATCATGTCGCAGGACGTCGTGCGCATTGCGCCGACCGATTCGATCCGCCATGCCGCGCAACTGATGGAGCGCTACGACGTCGGCGCGCTCCCGGTGTGTGACAACAACCGCCTGGTCGGGATGGTGACGGACCGCGACCTCGCGGTGCGCGCGATCTCGGCCGGCAAGCCGCCGGAGACGCGGATTCAGGAAGTCGCGTCGGGCCCGATCGAATGGTGTTTCGAAGACGATTCGCTGGACGAGATCCAGCACTACATGGCCGACGCGCAGTTGCGGCGCCTGCCGGTCGTCGATCACGACAAGCGGCTGGTCGGCATGCTGTCGCTCGCGGACATCGCGACGCGCTCGGCCGGCCCGGCGCGCGACGACGTCGCGAACACGCTCGAAGGCGTGTCGCAGCCGAGGCGGACCTGACGGCGCGTCGATTGCGGCGCGAGATGCAGCCTGCAGGCGTCCGGTCAAGGTCGGCCCTGCATCAACGAAACAGGCCGTCGCGACCGCGGAACGACAACGATGAATGGCCGCGGCGTCAGCCGTCGTGCTTCGTCACGCGCACGATCTTGTCCGCCAGTTCACGCACGTCGACCGGCTTGCACAGATAGCCGTCGAACCCGGCCTCGAGCGCGCGGCGTTCGTCGGCCAGGCCCGCATGCGCGGTCACGGCCAGCACCCGCACCGCGGGCGGCCCATCGCCGCCGTTCATGCCGGCGTGCCGCAACGCGTCGAGCAGCCAGAAGCCGTCGCCGTCGGGCATCGCGAGATCGGACAGCACGACGGTCGGCCGCAGGTCGGCAGCCACCGCGAGCGCTTCACGGCCTGTCGACGCGATCGCGACGGCCGCGCCGAACGTCGTCAGTGCGGCGGTGAGGCTCTCGCGCGTCGTCGCATCGTCGTCGACGATCAGGATGCGTTGCGTATCGAGCATCGGCGGGTCGCGATGCCCGTTCGCGTGCGCATTCCCCCACGCCATCGCGCCGATCGGCTGCCAGCCGACCGGCAGCGTCACCGTAAACGTCGCGCCGCGATTGCGTCCCGCACTCTTGACCGTCACGCTGCCGCCGTGCAGCTCGGCGATATGCCGCACGATCGACAGACCGAGGCCGAGCCCGCGCCGCGACGACGCGGGCGAATCGTCCGCGCGGCGGAACATGTCGAACACGTACGGCAGGAACGCGGGCACGATGCCCTGCCCCGTGTCGGACACGGTCAGCACCACCCGCACGTCGTCGCGCGCGAGCCCGACGGTCACGCTGCCGCCGGCCGGCGTGAACTTGAGTGCGTTCGACACGAGGTTCGACAGCATCTGCCGCAATCGCTCGGCATCGCCCGACACGACGCAGGTCGACGCCGCGCAGTCGAACTCCAGCACGATGCCGGCCGACGACGCGGCGGTCTGGAATGCGCCGACCGAATCGGAGAACAGCCGCACGACGTCCACCGGCATCGCGTCGAGCTGCAGCTTGCCGGTGGCGAGCGACGACGCATCGAGGATGTCGCCGACCATGCGCGTGAGCGAGCGCGCGCTGCGGTCGATCGCATCGATCGCCTGCTGCTGCAGCGCGCTGTCGCCCGAATTGCGCAGCACCTCGACCCAGCCGTAGATCACGTTCAGCGGCGTGCGCAGTTCGTGCGACACCGTCGCGAGCAATTCGTCCTTCAACCGGTTCGACGTCGCCGCCTGGTCGCGCGCCACGCGCGCGCCGCGCAACGACCGCTGCGCGCGC
>NZ_JAAGPE010000313.1:0-10016 GCF_017104605.1 Burkholderia sp. Ac-20384
CGGCATCGGGCTCGCGTTCGGGCCGGTGCTCGCCGGTGCGCTGATCGGGCATTACGGCTGGCGAGCGATCTTCGTGACGAGCGCGGTGGCCGGCGGGCTGTCGCTCGTCTTCGGGCTGCCGCGCATGCACGAGTCGCGCGACCCGCATGCGACGGGGCTCGACTGGCCCGGCACGGCCGCGTTCACCACCGCGCTGACGCTGTTCACATTCGGCGTGATCGAGGCGCCCGCGCGCGGCTGGTCGAGCCCGCTGGTGATCGCGCTGCTGGCAGGCGCGGCGCTCGGCGCGTGTGCGTTCGTCGCAATCGAGACGCGCGTTGCGCGGCCGATGCTCGACCTGTCGCTGTTCCGGATCGCACGCTTCGTCGGCGTGCAGGTGCTGCCGGTGTCGACCTGCTGCTGCTACATCGTGCTGCTCGTCGTGCTGCCGCTGCGCTTCATCGGCATCGACGGGTTCAGCGAGATCGACGCCGGCTGGCTGATGCTCGCGATTTCCGCACCGATGCTGGTCGTGCCGTTTGTCGCGGCCACGCTCACGCGCTGGCTGTCGGCGGGCGTGATATCAGGGCTCGGGCTTCTGATCGCTGCGGCCGGGCTCGTGTGGCTGGGTATCGCACTGCGCGGCGGTGCGGGGGCCGCGGCGATCGCGCCGATGCTCGTGATCGGCGTAGGGGCCGGTATGCCGTGGGGGCTGATGGACGGACTGTCGGTGAGCGTCGTGCCGAAGGAGCGCGCGGGGATGGCGACGGGGATTTTCAGCACGACGCGCGTGGCTGGCGAGGGGATCGCGCTCGCGATCGTTGGTGCAGTGCTGGCTGGGCTCGCGCGGACGGGGTTGGCGCAAGCGGCTGGTGCTGGCGGTACGCCTGAAGCGACGCTGCGTGCGGCGGCGCGGCTCGCAACCGGCGATCTCGCGGGTGCGGCGGATGCGTTGCCGGGTGTCGGGCGTGCGGTGCTGCTCGCGAGTTATACGCATGCGTTCGATCGGTTGTTGATCGGGTTGGCAGTCGTCACCGTGCTGTGTGCGGGGGTGGTGTTTGCGTTTCTCGGCGGGCGGCGGGCAGGGCCGGCCTCAAACGGCTAACGCACGCACGCTTTGAAGCGCGAGATGATTCCCGCAAGCCTGATGATGGCGGTTGCCCAATCGGCGATCGGACTCACTGATGCCGCACCAGTGAGTATCAGATTTTCAACTCGAATGGTGAGGGGGCAGCTGCCTCGTGGTTGTCTTCGGCGCTTGGGAACAAGCGTTGGCCCTCGCGATCGCAGAAATAGAAGTTCTTCTCTCTGACGTCGTAGCGATAGAAAATGATCCGATCCGATGCCACGGGTGTCGTGTCGTAGCCTGACAGGTCTGCGTTGGGTACACACAAGCGCTCAACCTCTTCCGGCCAGCGGAATTTCGAGAGATGGTAGTTTGCCCATCGGTCGATCAACGGACCGAGGCCGGGCCAGTAGAACGAATTCAGCCGCGATGGCGGCGATGGTTTGCGATACTCGTTCAGGTCCGCGGTCGGCTGGATCGCGTCGAGTCCTTCTTCCATGTAGCGGCGGATGAACTCGAAGCGAAGTGAGGCGGTGCGGATGTCGGAGCTATCGAGCTCGTCGAATTCACCACTTAACCAGAGCACGCCATCAATGACATAACTGGTGACGCCGGCTGGTGGGGGGAACGTCAGGTGTAGCTTGATGCGTCCAGGGGGCATTAATCGGAAAAGTGGCTGTACATCGCGCCAGCGCAGCGTAATTGCCCGGCCCTCCCGACCGACGACGTGCACGCTCTGCGCCTGTCGATTGAAGCGAATGCGCGTGGACGGTTTCGTAAGTGCCCACAAGCCCCAAAAGAAAAGAACATTCACGATCGGATAGATCGCCAGCAACTCCCAAAACCACTCGTCCATGATTATGCTTAACACCATCACGGCGATGGATATGGTGTGTAGCATCGAGAGTAAATATATGATGTCCCTCGCCTCCCCGTCCCCAAAGCGGGTCTCGATAAACCGCTCATTGAAGAGTTCGGGATCGTTGATGTCATTCTTGAACTTGGCATCTCCTTTCCACATCGCCAAGTCCACCGGTTCCATCGGTGCAATATCCGAACGCTTGAGCCACAGCGCGATACCCTCCTCGAAGCTCGGATCTCTCTTGTTTTTGCCGAACATCAAATCTTCAACTCGAACGGCGAGGGGGCAGCTGCCTCGTGGTTGTCTTCGGTGCTTGGGAACAAGCGTTGACCCTCGCGATCGCAGAAATAGAAGTTCTTCTCTCGGACGTCGTAGCGATAGAAAATGATTCGATCCGATGCCACGGGTGTCGTGTCGTAGCCTGACAGGTCTGCGTTGGGCGCGCAAAGGCGCTCGACCTCTTCCGGCCAGCGGAACTTCGAGAGATGGTAGTTTGCCCATCGGTCGATCAGCGGACCGAGGCCGGGCCAGTAGAACGAATTCAGGCGAGACGGTGGCGATGGTTTGCGATACTCGTTCAGGTCGGCGGTCGGTTGGATCGCGTCGAGCCCTTCTTCCATGTAGCGGCGGATGAACTCGAAGCGTAGTGCGGCTGTGCGGATGTTCGAGCTGTCGAGTTCGTCGAATTCGCCATTCAGCCAAAGCACACCGTCGATAACTCGACTGGTGACACCGGCCGGAGGGGGAAACGCTAGTTGTAGCGCGATGCGTCCTGGCGGCATTAATCGGAAAAATGGCTGTACATCGCGCCAGCGCAGTGTAATCGCCTGACCATCCCGGTCGACGACGTGCACGCTCTGCGCCTTTCGATTGAAGCGAATACGTGTGGACGGTTTTGTAAGAGCCCACATACCCATAAAGAAAAATATATTTGCTACTGGGTAGATTGCTAAAATTGCCAAAAATCTCTCGCCTGAAAATGCACTTGCTACCAGTATCGCAACGGATATGGTGTGTTGCATCGAAAGTAAATACATGAAATCTGTCGATTTTCCATCTCCAAGGCGCGTCTCTATAAATCGCTCATTGAAGAGATCTCGATCGCTGATGTCGTTTTCGAATTCGGCATCGCCTTTCCAAATCGCCAAATTCACTGGTTCCATCGGCGCTATATCCGAGCGCTTTAGCCACTGGGCGATACCTTCCTCGAAGCTCGGATTTTTCTTGTTTTTACTGAACATTAGATCTTCAACTCGAATGGCGATGGCGTAGACGTCTGATGGTCATTTTCGGTGCTTGGAAACAAGCGTTGACCCTCGCGATCGCAGAAATAGAAGTTCTTCTCTCTGACGTCGTAGCGATAGAAAATGATTCGATCCGATGCCACGGGTGTCGTGTCGTAGCCTGACAGGTCTGCGTTGGGTGCACATAGGCGCTCGACCTCTTCCGGCCAGCGGAACTTCGAGAGATGGTAGTTCGCCCATCGATCGATCAGCGGACCGAGGCCGGGCCAGTAGAACGAATTCAGGCGAGACGGTGGCGATGGTTTGCGATATTCGTCCATGTCGGCGGTCGGCTGGATTGAGTCGAGTCCTTCCTCCATGTAGCGACGGATGAACTCGAAACGCAGTGCGGCCGAGTCGATGCCCGAGCTATCGAGTTTGTCGAATTCACCATTCAGCCAGAGCACGCTGTCAATGACTCGACTGGTGACGCCGGCCGGTGGGGGAAACGCCAGTTGTAGTGCAATGCGTCCTGGCGGCATTAATCGGAAAAGTGGCTGTACATCGCGCCAATGCAGCGTAATCGCTTGACCATCCCGGTCGACGACGTGCACGCTTTGCGCTTGCCGATTGAAACGAATACGCGTGGACGGTTTCGTAAGGGCCCACATGCCCATAAAAAAAACAACATTCACTACTGGATAGACCAATAGCAGTTCCCAAAACCAATCGCCCGTGAATATGCTTGCCACCATCACAACAACAGAAATTGTGTGTTGCATCGACAGCAGATACATGAGGTCTGCCGATTTTCCGTCCCCAAAGCGGGTCTCGATAAATCGCTCATTGAAGAGATCTCGATCGCTGACGTCGTTTTCGAATTCGGCATCGCCTTTCCACATCGCCAAACCCACTGGTTCCATCGGTGCTATATCCGAACGCTTGAGCCACAGCGCGATACCCTCCTCGAAGTTCAGCGGTTTCTTATTTTTTCTGGACATCAGTTCTTCACCGGGATTGCCATCTCGGGATCGCTGAAGGCATTGGGCCAGTAAAGCACCACGGTGTCGCCCATCAGCGTCGTCGTATCGAATTTCAGGTAGCCCACGCCATCGACCAGCGTAACCCGGGACGGATCGTTGGAGGTTTGCTCCGTACCCTGCGCAGTGAAGTTTCGATGTTGCGTCAATTCGTACGCACTGGCTTGCGGTAGCCAACCCGGAAAGGCCACGGTTATCGTGCGTGCGGGCATACGGTTCGTCAGGATCGGCCCAAGGCCTGGAATTGCTGCTTTGCTGAGTCGCTCCGCTATTCGTAGATCCGTCTCAATACGTGGCTCCTTGGATACTCGTGATTGAAGCGCGGATTCTTGAATGTGTAGTCGCGCTGCACCTGGCGTGCGGTACGTACATGCTCGGTGTAGGCAAAGGTCCGCAGGCACGGTTGCGGCTGATCGCCGCCCGGCGTGGCGTTGTACAGCACGGGTTCGCCATCGAGGCGACCGAAGATGAACAGCCGGTCGCAATGAATCAGCCGGTGCCCCTCCTTGCCATGCCGGAACGCGTAGAAGAAGCCTTCCTCGCGCAGGATGCGTTCGATGAACGCGTAGTCGGTGTCGCCGGCCTGCACGCAATACTCGCGCGCCAGATGCTCGTTGGTGGCGCGTTGCTCGTAGTCCATCGTCAGGCCATGCGCCTTGAGCACGGCGGTGGCGATCTCGGTCGCGCTCAGGGTCTGAAAGATCCGCCAGTCGGACGACAGCTTGAGGCGTGCCAGACGTGGCTCGACCACGGCGGAATATCGGGTGCGTCGAAAACCGGTATCACCCTGAACGAACGACGACACCGCGCCGTGTACGTAGCGCACGGGCTGACCACCCTGCCAGATCGTGAGCAGGCCGTTGCGATCGAGTATCTGACCGAAGTCGATGGCCGGATCGGCGCTGGCCAGTTCGACCTGCAGGTGGAAGGTCTCGGACAACCCTTCGTGCAGGGTGAACTCGACGACCTCGAACGACTCGTCACCGACAGCGAAGGTAAAGGACAACCGGGTTGGTTGCAGCATGGCGATAGTTCTCCGAACCGAGGACACGCAACCATGCGTATCCCCTCACGTCGGTACGCCACGTGTGCGACGGATGGTTCCAGCCGTGCACGATGACGAGCGATGTGACAGTGCGATGTGAAACCCATGGCACCCGACGGGGTGCCATGGATTCTTCAAAGCAAGAGGTTCGCTACCGAGGCGTCTCATGTCCATGAGACAGGTTCGAAAATTTACGACGACATGCGTTATTGGCGGGGCAACGTTGATTGAATGCCATCAGGCCAACTGCGTTCTGACGGATTTTTCAGGCAACGCTGGCTGCTTGATGTCAGGTTGCGGCGCGCCTCTCGATGGCTGGATGGGTGCGGCGCGTCATCGTCGCTTCGGTTGCCGCTAGCCATTGCCGCCGGATGGAGGCGACACGTGCCCATCACGCCAGCACCAGCGGCGGCAGCGCCGCATCCGCCCGTGCCTGCGCCTGTGCCACTTCAACCACCACATAGCGCCGCGCATCGGGCCACAGATGCGCGCGGCTTCCCGCATCCTCGTCGATCGTCGCGCGCCCCTGTACGAGCCAGGTCGTCTGGCGCACGAAGTCGACGAACAGCAGCGCGATGGCCGGATTCACAAGCAGGTTGCCGATCGTATTGAACAGGTTGTTGCCCGCGAAGTCGGGCAGCACGAGCGTGCAGCGGTCGGGCATGTCGACGAGCGGCTCGAACGAGCCGTCCGTGCGTGGCTGGCGGCCGCGGTACGAGCAGTCGCTGTTGCCGTCCGCGTCGGCGGTCGCGACGATCAGGAACGCCTGCTCGCGGATGAACGCGATGGCGTCGTCGGTCAGGGGGGCGCGGTCGTTCATGGTGTCGGTCGGCGCACACGCCGTTGCGTGGGAATGCGCATTGCGCACGCAATCGACATGCCACGCGGCGTGGCCTGCATCCGCGTGCCAGTGCGCCGGCGCACTGTGGAAATTTCGAACACCGTCCCGGCGCGCTGTGCAGTCGCGCTGTTCAGAATCGGCACACCCGCCATGCTGCGTCGGTGAACACGGCACGGTGCGCACGCGGGCCGGCCGTGGTCGCCGTGCTTCCGTCCTGCGTGGCACGCATGTTGCGTAAGCGAGGGCAGCGCAATTCCAACCGGCGCTGTACTCACACAAGCACGATGAACAGGAGACATGTATGAACCCGTTTGACCTGAAGCAACTGGGCCTCGACGTCGAATACCCGTACCGTCAGCAATACGACAACTACATCGGCGGCAAGTGGGTTCCGCCGGTGAAAGGTGAGTACTTCGAGAACGTGTCGCCGATCAACGGCCAGCCGTTTTGCCGCATCCCGCGCTCGGGCGCCGACGACATCGAGCTGGCGCTCGATTCCGCGCATGCCGCGCGACGCAAGTGGGGCAAGACGTCTGTCGCGGAACGCGCGAACCTGCTGCTCGCCGCCGCCGACCGGATGGAAAAGAACCTGAAGCTGCTGGCCGTGGCCGAGACGATCGACAACGGCAAGCCGCTGCGCGAGACGATGGCGGCCGACCTGCCGCTCGCAATCGACCACTTCCGCTATTTCGCGGGCTGCATCCGCGCGCAGGAAGGCGGCATCTCCGAAATCGACGACAACACCGTCGCGTATCACTTCCACGAGCCGCTCGGCGTCGTCGGCCAGATCATCCCGTGGAACTTCCCGCTGCTGATGGCCGCGTGGAAGCTCGCGCCGGCGCTCGCGGCCGGCTGCTGCGTGGTGATGAAGCCGGCCGAGCAGACGCCTGCGTCGGTGCTGGTGCTGATGGAGCTGATCGGCGACCTGTTCCCGGCCGGCACGATCAACATCGTGAACGGCTTCGGCAAGGAAGCGGGCGAAGCGCTCGCGACCAGCAAGCGCATCGCGAAGATCGCGTTCACCGGCTCGACGCCGGTCGGCAAGCACATCCTGCGCGCGGCGGCCGACAGCCTGATCCCGTCGACGGTCGAACTGGGCGGCAAGAGCCCGAACATCTTCTTCGCCGACGTGCTCGACCAGGACGACGCGTTTCTCGACAAGGCGCTCGAAGGGCTCGCGATGTTCGCGCTGAACCAGGGCGAAGTGTGCACGTGCCCGTCGCGGATCCTGATCCAGGAATCGATCTACGAGAAGTTCATCGAGAAGGCGGTCGCGCGCGTCGAACGCATCAAGGCCGGCCATCCGCTCGACCTGCAGACGATGATCGGCGCGCAGGCATCGCAGCAGCAGCTCGACAAGATCCTGTCGTACATCGACATCGGCCGCGGCGAAGGCGCGCAATGCCTGACGGGCGGCGAGCGCACGGCGCCGGCTGCGGAACTCGGCACGGGCTACTACGTGAAGCCGACGATGCTGCTCGGCAACAACAAGATGCGCGTGTTCCAGGAAGAGATCTTCGGGCCGGTCGCGTCGGTGATGACGTTCAAGGACGAGCAGGACGCGATCGAACTCGCGAACGACACGTTCTACGGGCTCGGCGCGGGCGTGTGGACGCGTAACGGCACGCGTGCGTACCGGATGGGCCGCGAGGTCGAAGCCGGCCGCGTGTGGACCAACTGCTACCACCTGTATCCCGCGCACGCGGCGTTCGGCGGCTACAAGCAGTCGGGGATCGGCCGCGAGACGCACAAGATGGCGCTGTCGAACTATCAGCAGACGAAGTGCCTGCTGGTGAGCTACCAGGCCGAGGCGCTCGGGTTCTTCTGATCCGCGCGTGGGTGTCCTGGCTGGCCGGCAGTGGTATGCGTCGGCCGGTCGGGTCGCCGTCTTGAGCGGCCAAGCTTCGGATGCCGGATGGTCGTGAAACGCGTGTCGCGCCGGGCGGCGGCGGTTGCCTGGCCGACGACCGGTGCGCGGATGCGCACCGTGCGACCGACCGGCGATCCGGAGATTCGCCGTTTCCGCCCATCCGCATCGCAACCCGGCACCGGCCGCGCATTGCCGCGGCCTTCGCCGGAAACGATACCGATGGTCGTTTGCTCGCGGCGGCAAGTTGAGCCGGCGCGCTGGACGTAAGACCCCATGTCAGAATCGCCCCGAACCTATCCGCGCCATCCCGTGTTCCACGCGGGCGAACTCGACGCGCATCACCGCTTCGGCGTCGCCGACAAAGCCGAGCGGATGAGCGACGTCGTGACGACGCGGCTGAGCATCGGCGTACGGCAGTTCATCGAGACGCAGCCCTTCATGTTCGTCGGCACGGCGTGTGGCGGGCAGGCGGGCATGACCTGCGACATTGTGCAGAGCCGGCGCGACGCGAACGGCGACCTGCTGCCGGTCGTGCGCGTGATCGATACGAAGACGCTGCGCTTCGTGCTGCCGGTGTACGGCGAGAGCGACGGCGGGCGGGTCGACGCGGCTCGGTGCGATGGCAGCGGCGTCGGGTTGCTGTTCGTCGACTTCATGCGCGGTATCCGTTACCGGATCAACGGGCGCGCGACGCTGTGTACGGATCTGTCCGAGGCGGACGCAGCGCCGTGGCCGGCCGGCAGTGCGATTGTCGAGTTGGCGGTCACGCAGGCGTACGGCAATTGCGGCACGCGAGTCGTGCGGCTGCGGCCCGCGAACGGTGGCTAGCCGGCCGCCGCGTATCGCCGAAGGGCGGCGCGTACCGGGTGCGCCGGTGTGGCGCGTGCAGCACTGGCAGGGTGCGTGCGGCAGGGCGTTTGGGCACGCGTGCATGGCGCGCACAGGCCGTGAAGCATCGAATGACGGGCTTTGCGCAGGTCGCGCAGGGTTCGGCACGGGACTTGCGTGACAGGCGCGGTTCCGGGCAGGAGAGGGAGAACACGATGGACCAACACGTGGCGTGCAGCGAAGAACCGACGGCCGAAGACACGCGGCGCAACGCGCAGGGCGACGATGCGCTGGCCGGGCAGGCGGTCGTCAGCGTCGCGCATGATGCCGACGAGCAGGCGCGCAACCTGATCGGCTGGCGGCAGACCTACGACCAGCTTGCGGCTGGCCGTTTCGTCGGCACCCTGACCGAGCTGCCGCTCGACACGATGAAGCTGTTTCGCGAATCGACGAGCCACCTGCTGCGCCAGGCGTGCGAGGTGCGCGGCGATGCGTACTGGTTCGGCATCCCGCTCGTGTGCGACGGCACCGCGCGTGTCGATGCGTGCCGCATCGGTCCGGGTGCGCTCGCGTTCCGGCCCGGCAACGTCGAATTCGAGCTGGTGACGCCCGCGCAGTTTTCGATCTACGGCATCGTCGTGCGCGGCGACGTGCTGCGCCGTTATGCGGAGGAGGTCGAGCGTCGCGCGCTCGACGAGCGGCTGTTCACGCAGCGTGTGATGCAGGTCGGCGATGCGCGGCTCGCGCGCCTGTGTGCGCTGCTCGGCCGCCGGCTCGATGGGGCGGTGGCGATGACCGGCCCGCTGGCCGACGCGCAGCGCGACGACCTGCAGGCCGAGGTGCTGGCCGCGCTGTTCGACGTGTGCGCGCAACCGGCCGACGATGACACCGGCCGCGCGCCGTCGATGCGCCGCTGGATCGTCGAACAGGCACGCGACTACGTGCTCGCGCACCGAACGCGCCCGGTCGGCGTGCCCGAGCTGTGCGAGCAGTTGCACGTGAGCCGGCGCACGCTGCAGTACTGCTTCCAGGACGTGCTCGGCATGGCGCCCGCCACCTATCTACGCACGCTGCGGCTGAATGGCGCGCGGCGTGACCTGTGCGGCCGCACGGCCGGTTCGGTGCAGGACGTGGCGGAGGCGTGGGGCTTCTGGCATCTCAGCCAGTTCGCGACCGATTACCGGCGGCTGTTCGGCAAGCGGCCGTCGGAGACGCTGCGCGATCGCGCGGTGATGGTGGCGGTGGGGTGAGCGTGGGGCGGT
>NZ_JAAGPE010000314.1:0-10211 GCF_017104605.1 Burkholderia sp. Ac-20384
GCAGCGCCGCGCGGGCAAGCAGGTCCGCGCGCAACGCGGGCGGCAGCGCGGCGAACCACGGGTTCGCTTCGATCTGCGGCAGGTACGGGGCGAGCGAAGAGGGCATGGGCACGCGATGTCGGGTAGCTGACAGAGGTTCTCGGGCGTGACGCGCATCATAGCGCTCAACCACCGACCAGGAGACGCGATGAAGACGCTCGAAGACCATCTTGCCCAGTATGCGGCCTACCATCGCGACGTGCGCAACATCGCGACGCACCTGGTCGGGATTCCGATGATCGTATTCGCGGTCGAGGTGCTGCTGTCGCGGCCGGCGCTCGGCATGACGGCCGGCGTCGCGCTGTCGCCGGCGCTGCTGTTGGCCGTCGTGTTCGCACTGTTCTACCTGCGCCTCGACCTGCGGTTCGGGATCATGATGACCGTGCTGTTCGCGCTGAGCCTGTGGGCTGCGCAGGCGCTCGCGTTGCTGCCGACCGCCCAATGGCTCGCGATCGGCATCGGCGCGTTCGTCGTCGGCTGGATCGTGCAGTTCGTCGGGCACTGGTTCGAAGGGCGCAAGCCCGCATTCGTCGACGATCTGGTCGGCCTGATGGTCGGGCCGCTGTTCGTCGTGGCCGAGGTCGCGTTCTTCGCGGGGCTGCGCGGCGACGTGCGCCGCGAAGTCGAACGGCGGGCTGGCCCCGTGCACGGCGGCGCGCATTCGCATGTCTGACGCACCGGTCTGCGTGTTCGGCGCGGGCGCCGTCGGCTGCTATCTCGGCGGAAGGCTCGCGGCGGCGGGCGCGAATGTGACACTCGTCGGCCGCGCACGGATCGGCGACGCGATTCATCGGCACGGGCTGACGCTGACCGACCAGCGCGGCTATCGCGCGACTCTCGCACCGGCCGATGTCGTATTCGAGACCGATCCGGCGGCTGCGGCAGCCGCGCGGCTCGTGCTCGTGGCGGTGAAATCGGCGGCGACGCGTGAGGCCGCGGCGCAGCTTGCCGGCGTGCTGCGGCCCGGCACGGTCGTGATCAGCTTCCAGAACGGCCTGCACAACGCCGACGTGCTGCGCGAAGCGCTGCCACAAGCGACCGTGCTGGCCGGCATGGTGCCGTTCAACGTGATCGAGCGCGAGCCCGGTGCGTTTCACCAGGGCTCGGCCGGTGCGCTGGCGGCCGAAGCGTCCCCCACGCTGCAGCCGTTCGCCGGTGCATTCGCGCGCGCCGGGTTGCCGCTCGCGCTGCATCGCGACATGCCGGCCGTGCAATGGGCGAAGCTGCTGCTCAACCTGAACAACGCGGTCAACGCGCTCGCGAACCTGCCGCTGCGCGACGAACTCGCACAACGCGCGTACCGGCGCTGTGTTGCGCTTGCGCAGCGCGAAGCGCTGCATTGGCTGGCGCGGGCCGCGATCCGGCCCGCGCGGCTGACGCCGTTGCCGGCCGGGTGGATCCCGGCCGTGCTCGACTTGCCCGATCCGGTGTTTCGCGTGCTCGGCGGCCGGATGCTCGCGATCGATCCGCTCGCGCGTTCGTCGATGTCCGACGATCTCGCGGCGGGGCGGGCGACGGAAGTCGAGTGGATCAACGGCGAGGTCGTGCGGCTGGCCGCGCACTTTGGCGGGCAGGCGCCTGTCAATGCACGACTGTGTGCGCTCGTGCACGACGCGGAACGCGCGGCGGCGCGCCCGGCCTGGCGCGGCGATGCGCTGTGGGCCGAGCTGACCGCTCAGGTGCCGCGCGCGGGCGACGTGCGGGCCGCGTAGGGGCTGGCAGCCCGTCGCGCGAGGTGCCGCACCGGGGGCGCAACGGCTAAGATGCGGGGTGCGTCATACGACGCCTATGCGGAGCCGTCACCATGGTGGATCGCCCGACTCTCGATGCCTACGACGCCCATGCTGCGCAATACGCGCAGGACTGGCTCGACCAGGCTGCGCCCGACGACATGTACGCGCTGCTGGAGCAGCATTTCTCGCCGGGGCCGACCGCTGATGTCGGCTGCGGAGCCGGGCGCGATACGGCCTGGCTCGCGTCGCGCGGTTTCGACGTGCGCGGCTACGACGCGAGCACCGCGCTGCTCGACGAGGCGCGGCGCCGCCATCCGGATCTCACCTTCGAGCTGGCCACGCTGCCGGCGCTGGCCGGCGTGCCGTCCGGCGCGTTTCGCAACGTGCTGTGCGAAACGGTCGTCATGCATCTCGAGCAGGCGGACGCGGCGGCCGCCGCCACGCGGCTGGCCGAACTCCTGATGCCGGGCGGCACGTTGTACATGAGCTGGCGGGTGGCCGGAAACGGCACGTTGCGCGACGAGCGCGGCCGCCTCTATACGCCGCTTGATTCGGCGCGGATGCGGGCGGCGCTTGGCGCCGGCATGCAGGTGATCGACGAGCACGAGGTCGTCAGCGCCTCGTCCGGCAAGCGCGTGCACCGGTTGATCGTGCGCAAGGCCGCCGCCGCATAAGTAGCGCGGCGCGGCGGCGCGCTCATTCGCGGTTGAGTGCCGCTTCCCAGTTGATGTCGACGCAGAGCACCTGCATGCCGGTCGCGACCGGCGCGGCGATCGACGCGGTCACGCACAGGTGCGCCTCGTTGATCGACAGGTAGGGCGGCGTCAGGTGCACGCGGCCCGGCGCGCGCATCGCATCAATGAAGTACGGGCGGCGTTCCCAGCTCGCGCCTTCGGAGTGCAGCAGCGGCCGGAAGCGCTTGGCGCGCTGCGAGACGCTGCCGCGTGCGAGCACGTTGTCGCCGATCTGGCGGCCCGATGCGTCGAGCAGGAAGCAGCGCGCGGTCTCGGGCAGCCCGAGTACGACGGCCGCCGCGTCGGTGAGCGGCTCGCCCGCGCCGAGCTTGCGGCTCGCTTCCTCGAGCGCCGCGACGTACGGTGCGACTCGTTCCGCCTGGGTGCGCTCGCGTTCCGCGACGCGCAGCCGCAACGCGGCAGACAGCGTATCCATGCAGCCCGCGGCGGCCTGCGGCTGCACCGGTTCGACGCTCGGCCCCGCGAAGTACTGGCCCTGCACGAAATCGACGTCGCACTCGAGCGCGATCAGCGCGTCGCGCTCGGTCGCGAGCCCGCCCATCAGCACGAGCTGCCCGGATTCGTGCAGCAGCGACACGAGCCCCGGCAGCACGCGTTCGAGATGTGAGTGCTCGCTCGCCTGCGCGAGGATGCCCGGGTCGAGCGTGACGATGTCGGGGTGCAGGTGCCACACGCGGTCGATGTTCGAATGCTTCGCGCCGAACCCGACCAGTGCGATCAGGAAGCCGGCCTTGCGCAGCCCGTCGACGATCGCCGCGTAGCGCGGCGTCTCGCCGCCCGCCTGTTCGGGCACTTCGAGCACGACGCGATGCGGCGGCAGCCCGAGCGCCTTCAGGTTCGCGAGCATCGCGTCGCTGTAGACGGTATCCATCAGCGCGGCCGGATGCAGGCTCAGGAAGAGCCATTCGTCATGGCTGTCGAACGCGTGGAAGTTGCCGAGATGCAGCGATTCGGCGAGCCGGCCGAGCTCGAGCAGGTCGCCGCGCCGCGCCGCCTGCGTGAACACCTCGTGCGACGCCACCTGCCGGCTTTCCTCGTCGTGCGCACGCAGCGACGCGTGATAGCCGATCGCGCGGCGGTGCGACACCGAGAAAACGGGCTGGAACACGCTGAACACGGTGTAGCCGCCGTACAGCACGGTGCGCCGGTTCCCGTCGTCGCCGGCGACGGGGCGGGGCGGCTGAAAGCCGGGGGGATCGATTTCGATCATGCTCATGATGTCGGCCGAAGGAAGACTGCCAGTTTACCTAGAGAATAGGCGAGCAAGAAGCGTGCACGGCATCGTACCCCGTGCGGCGGCGCGTCGCGGCCGAGCCGCGGGCATTGCCGGTGTTTCAGATGCGCATCGCGGGGCCTCGCCGCACCGCAATGGTGCGCGCCGACCCGGTTCGGCGCGTGCTACGTGTTGCGCGTCATGCGCGCTCGGACGGGTCGGTCTTGCGCGCGGTGCTGCGGATCTCGGGCGCGAGCTGCGCGAAGATCCACGCGGAAGCGGCCGTGATGATCCCGACGCAGATGAAGGTCGCATGGAACGCCGGCAGCGTGTTGCTCGGCGTCACGGTGCGCAGCATGCCCGTGAAGGTCGCGAGCAGCGCGCCCGCCACCGTGACGCCGAGGCTCATCGACAGCATCTGCACGAGTGAGAACAGGCTGTTGCCGCTGCTCGCGCCGCCCGTGCCGAGATCCTTCAGCGTCAGCGTGTTCATCGCGGTGAACTGCATCGAGTTGAAGCCGCCGAACAGCGCGAGATGCACGACTTTCACCCAGACGGGCACCGTGTCGCGCATCAGCGCGAAGCTCGCCATCATCACGCCGACCATGATCGTGTTCGCGAGCAGCACCTTGCGGTAGCCGTGCCGCGTGATCAGGCGCGTGATGATCCGCTTCGAGAACATCCCGGCGGCCGCCACCGGCAGCATCATCAGCCCGGCCTCGAACGCCGAGTAGCCGAGACTCACCTGCAGCAGCAGCGGGATCAGGTACGGCATCGCGCCGCTGCCGATCCGCGCGAACAGGTTGCCGAGCAGCCCGACGCTGAACGTGTGGATCCGGAACAGTTCGAGCGAGAAGATCGGTTGCGGCGCGCGCACCGCATACAGCCCGTACGCGACGAAGCACGCGAGGCTCAGGATCAGCAGCACGAGCACGGCCGCGTGCTGCATCCCGAGATCGGCGAGCCCGTCGAGCGACAGCGAGATCGCGACCATACCGATCGTCAGCAGCAGATAGCCCTTCAGGTCGAAACGGCCGACGGCCGGGTTGCGCGAATCGGGCATCGAATAGAAGGTCGCGATGCAGCCCGCGACGCCGACCGGCACGTTGATCAGGAAGATCCAGTGCCACGACGCGATCTTCACGAGCCAGCCGCCGAGCGTCGGCCCGATCAGCGGGCCGATCAGGCCGGGAATCGCGACGAACGATAGCGCGGGCAGGTAGCGTTCGGCCGGGAAGGTGCGCAGCACCGCGAGCCGCCCGACCGGCAGCAGCATCGCGCCGCCGACGCCCTGCACGACGCGGAACGCGACGAGCTGCGTCAGCGTATGCGCGTTGGCGCACAGCAGCGAGCCGAGCGAGAACACCAGGATCGCGCTGAAGAACACGCGCCGCGTGCCGAAGGTATCGGCGAGCCAGCCCGATACGGGGATCATCACCGCCATCGTCAGCGAGTACGCGATCACGACCGACTGCATGCGCAGCGGCGATTCGCCGAGGCTCGCGGCCATCGACGGCAGCGCCGTGTTCACGATCGTCGAATCGAGTGTCTGCATGAAGAAGCCCGTTGCGACGAGCCAGAGCATCACGGTGAGGTTCTTTTCGCCGGGAGCGGCGGCGGGCGGGCGCTGGAACATGGGGGCGGGATGGTGGCGCGGGACAGCCGACATTGTAGGGAAAGCCATTGCGCCGTGCAGGTTCGGCGCAAGGGCGGTGCGCAGTCGGGCCGACGGGTGCCCGTCCCCGTCGAACGACCAGTACAGTTCAGCCAAAAGTGTCTGCATCCGTATCTGTCCGTGTGCTGCCACTGTCCGAAATACTGATGCCATCGGACCCGTGCGACCAGGAGGCTGCCATGCGCGAACTGCGACTTTATGTGATCGATGGCGATGAGCCGGCCGGTCGGTGGCGGATCGTCGATCGCACCTCGCTGGAGGTGGCCGACGGTGAGGTCTGGGTGACGATCGAGGGGCGGCGCGACGATCACTGGCTCGGCGTCGGGGATTCGCTGATGCTGATGCCGGGCATGCGCGTCTGGGTCAGCGCGGGGTCGCACAGTGCGACGTTCGCGTTCGGCCCGCTCGAGGTGCCGGCGAGGCGCGCCGCGCAGGCGTGGTGGAAGCCGCTCGTCGCGTGGCGCGACGGCCGGCGTCATGCGCCCGTATCGCTGCCGACGTAGCATGCCCGGGGCCGGATCAGTTCTCCGTCCGCGCATTGTTCGAGCGCAGGCGTGATCCAGCCGGTAGTGCGGTCGTGCGGTGATCTGCGTGATCCGCGAGTCCGGCTTCAGTACGTCCGGGTCGTGCGAACGTTCGACGCTGCCGTGCGAGCGTTTCGCATTGGCACGGCAGCGTGCGAGCAGCCGCACTTTGTCCGCGTGATGGCAGCGGTGCCTGGTTGCGCGACCCGGTAGTGAGCGCAGCAGTTCGCAGTTCACATGTGCAGGGGGCACGCCGGTATCGAGGATGCCGGCAGGCTAGCTGCGCGCTGGAGGAGGTGACGTCGGCCGCTTCCGCCGGGGCACCGGGGAGACGACCGCGCGCGATGCGCTGATTCGTGCGATCAGGATTGCTCGCCGCTGTCGCGAATCCTAGACTCGATCTTGTCTTCCCCACCGCCGATTCCGCCATGACACCCGAACACGCGTTGACGCATCTGTGGCGGCTCGCACACGGTGACCCCGACGCGCTGGCCCGTGCGACCGTGACCGGGCAGGACCCGACGCTGCCGTCGACCTTCCGGGTCGGCACGCTGGCCGCGGCGACGATCGCGGCAGCCGGGCTCGCGGCGGCGGAATGCCATCGGCTTCGCACGGGTGTCACGCAATCCGTCGACGTGTCGGTGCGCGATGCACTCGTCGCGTTCCGCAGTGAACGCTATCTGCGCGTGGACGATGGCCCGCCGCCGGAGTTGCGTCATCCGGTGACGGGCTTCTTCGAGACGGGCGACGGACGCTGGATCCAGTTGCACGCGAACTTCCCGCATCACCTGAACGGCATTCTCGACGTACTCGGCTGCGGTGCGCAGCGGGACGATGTCGCCACGGCGATCCGCGCGCGGGACGGCGCGGCACTCGATACCGTGCTGGCCGAGGCCGGGCTGTGCGCCGCGTTGATCAGAACACCTGACGAGTGGGCGTCGCTCGAGCAGGCGCGCGCGATCGCGTCGCTGCCGCTGTTCGAGATCGAGCGGATCGGCGATGCGCCGGTCGAGCCGATCGGTCGAGGCGACGCCGGGCAGCCGCTCACGGGTGTGCGCGTGCTCGATCTCACGCGCATCATCGCGGGGCCGGTCGTGGGCCGCACGCTGGCATCGCATGGCGCGCAGACGCTGCTCGTCAACGGCCCGCACCTGCCGAACATCGCGCCGCTCGTGATCGACAACGGGCGTGGCAAGCGTTCGACGTGGATCGACCTGCGCGATGCGGCGGGCGTCGATGCGCTGCACGCGCTCGCACGCGATGCGGATGTGTTCCTGCAGTCGTACCGGCCCGGTGCGCTCGCGGCGCGCGGTTTCGCGCCGCAAGCGCTGGCGACGCGGCGGCCCGGCATCGTGTGCGTGTCGATATCCGCGTACGGGCACGTGGGGCCGTGGGCGCAGCGGCGCGGCTTCGACAGCCTCGTACAGTCGGCGAGCGGGATCGCGTGGCAGGAGCAGCAGGCCGCGCACGCAGACGGGCCGCGCCACCTGCCGTGCCAGGCGCTCGATCACGCAACGGGTTATCTCGCGGCGTTCGGCGCGATGATCGCGCTCGCACGCCGGGCGCGCGAAGGGGGAAGCTGGCACGTGCGGCTGTCGCTCGCGCAGACGGGACGCTGGCTGCAGTCGTTCGGCATCGTGCCGGACGGGCTGCAGGCTCCCGATTTCGCGCGCACCGACGTGTGCGACCGGATCGAACGCATCGCGTCGCCATTCGGCACGCTCGATGCGGTGCGGCCGGCCGAGCGGTTGTCGGCCACACCGCCGTCGCTTGCGCGTCCGCCCGTGCCGCTCGGCACCGACGATGCGCGCTGGCTGTGAGCGCCGGCGGCGCGTCTGGCGTTACTTGCGCAGTTCGACGACGAAGTCGTAGTAGTCGTTGCGGCAGTAGGTATCGGTCAGTTCGATCGCGCGCTGGTCCGACGTATAGCCGATTCGTGTGATCAGCAGCAGCGCGTCGTGCGGTGCGATGCCCATCTGCTCGGCGATCTCGTCGGTCGCGTTGACCGCGCGGAAATGCTGCAGCGCGCGCACGATCGGCGTGCCGCGTGCTTCGAGATAGCTGTACAGCGAACCGCCGATCGCCTGCGGATCGGGGATCAGCGTCGCGGGAAACGTCGAATTCTCGACGGCCATCACGATCCCGTCGGCGAGGCGCAGACGCTTCAGGCGCGTGACCGATGCGGCGGGCGACAGCCCGAGCTGGATCACTTCGTCACGGTTTGCCGGCTGGATCTCGCGCGCGAGCCATTGCGAACTCGGCTTGAAGCCGCGCCGTTCGAGCATTTCGCTGAAGCTTGACAGCCGCGACAGCGGATCTTCGTAGCGCGGCTGGATGAAATTGCCGGCGCCCTGCGTGCGGCGAATCAGGCCTTGTTCGACGAGCAGCGCGATCGCCTTGCGTGCGGTGATGCGCGATACGCCGAGCGCATCGGACAGCACGCGCTCGGAGGGCAATGCCTCGCCGGCTGTCCAGCGATTGTCGTGGATCGCGTCGCCGAGCTTGCGGGCGAGCTGCAGGTAGAGCGGCGTGTCGTTGTCGGGGTCGGGGCGCAGGTCCTGCCAGCGGTCGTCCGTGGATGCCTTCATGGAGTGGGTATCGATCTGATTGCGGCCATTCTAAGTCATCACGTGGCGCCGTTATAGCCGGTTTTTGCCGTGCAATAGGTGAATTGCGCGCCGATTGACTACACTGATGCGTCGTATTTCATGGCTGGGCCGCGGTGCGCGGCCACGAATCCGCAACGAGGAACGCATGACAGACACGATCGCCACGGTCGTCCTGCCGGACGGCGAGACGATTCCGAAGCTTGGCCTGGGCACGTGGGAAATGGGCGAACGGCCGGCCCGGCGCGCAGACGAGATCGCCGCGCTGCGCGAAGGCATCGCGCTCGGGATGACACTGGTCGATACGGCCGAGATGTACGGCGACGGCGCGACCGAGGAACTGGTCGGCGAGGCGCTCGCGGGCCTGCGCGACGACGTGTTCCTCGTCAGCAAGGTCTATCCGCACCATGCGAGCCGGCGCGGCGTCGTCGCCGCATGCGATGCGAGCCTCAAGCGCCTGCGGACCGATCGCCTCGACCTGTACTTGCTGCACTGGCGTGGCTCGGTGCCGCTCGAGGAGACGATCGAAGGCTTCGAAGCGCTGCAGCGCGCGGGCAAGATCCGTCACTGGGGCGTCAGCAACTTCGATACGGCCGACATGACCGAGCTCGTCGATGAAGCCGGTGGCGGCGCGTGCGCGACCAACCAGATCCTCTACAACATCGCGCGGCGCGGCCCGGAGTTCGACTTGCTGCCGTGGCTTGCCGAGCACCGGATGCCGGCGATGGCGTACAGCCCGGTCGATCACGGGCGACTGCCGAAGCGCTCGCCGCTCGACGAGATCGCGCGGCAGCGCGGGGTGTCGGTGATGCGCGTCGCGCTCGCGTGGGTGCTCGCGCAGCCGGGGGTTTTCGCGATCCCGAAGGCGTCGCGGCTCGAACACGTGCGCGACAACCGCGCCGCGCTCGATTTCGTGTTCAGCGATGACGAGCGCGCGCAGCTTGACGCGTACTTCCGTCCGCCACGCAGCAAGCGCGCGCTCGAGATGCTCTGACGACACCCGGCCGGGCAACGCAGCGGGTCAGTGGTTGGCTCCGGACGATCCGCCGTTGCCGTGACCGCCGCCGTTGCCGTTCCCGGTGCCATGGCCGTTGCCGACACCGTTGGCCCCGCCATTGCCGGCGCCGCCACTGCCGTTTCCATTGCCGTTGCCACCGCCATTGCCGTGGCCGCCGCCGTTACCCGAGCCACCGTCGCCATTGCCATTGCCATGGCCGCCGTTGCCGTGACCGCCGCCGTCGCCATTGCCGTGGCCGCCGCCGTCACCATTGCCGTGTCCGCCGTTGCCATGACCGCCGCCATCGCCGTCGCCATGGCCACCACCGTTGCCGTGACCGCCGCCGCCACCATTGCCGTGTCCGCCGTTGCCATGACCGCCGCCATCGCCGTCGCCGTGGCCACCACCGTTCCCCGCACCGCCGCCGCCACCATTCCCGTGGCCGCCGTCCCCCTGCCCCCCCCCACCGCCGCCGCCACGACCCCCACCTCGCCCGCCGCCCCCCCCCTTGCCGTGGCCGCCGTTGCCCCGACCACCGCCCTCGCCGCGGCCTAGACTCCCACGTTGCCGAACGCCCTCCGCCGCCTCGCACCTTCGTCCCCTCCGCCTGCTTGACGGCTTACGGGAATAACAGTAACCGCAGCGACATGTCGAAACACTGCATCCGCT
>NZ_JAAGPE010000315.1:0-9878 GCF_017104605.1 Burkholderia sp. Ac-20384
TGCCCGCGCGCGGCGCCCAGAACAGGTACGCCGACGCGGTAGCCGACGCGACGAACACGGCCAGCACGAAATACGACACGGCCGAGGCCCGCAACGCAAAACGCTGCGGACGCCCGGCCGGAGCATCGAATGGACTCGTCAAGCGATTGCGGCGTCAGACGCGCTTGAACACCAGCGTGCCGTTGGTACCGCCGAAGCCGAAGTTGTTCTTCACGGCAACGTCGATCTTCATGTCACGCGCGGTATTCGCGCAGTAATCGAGATCGCACTCCGGGTCCTGGTTGAAGATGTTGATGGTCGGCGGCGACACGTTGTTGTGCAGCGCCAGCACCGTGAACACCGATTCGAGGCCGCCCGCGCCACCCAGCAGGTGGCCCGTCATCGACTTCGTCGAGTTCACGACGATCTTGTACGCATGCTCGCCGAACGCCGCCTTCACCGCGTCGGACTCGTTCTTGTCGCCCAGCGGCGTCGACGTGCCGTGCGCGTTCAGGTACTGGACCTCGTCCGCGTTCACGCCGGCGTCGCGCAGTGCCGCGACCATGCAGCGGCGCGGGCCGTCCATGTTCGGCGCGGTCATGTGGTACGCGTCGCCCGTCATGCCGAAGCCCGAGACTTCCGCGTAGATCTTCGCACCGCGTGCCTTCGCCGCTTCGTACTCTTCGAGCACCATCACGCCGGCACCCTCGCCCAGCACGAAGCCGTCGCGGTCCTTGTCCCACGGACGGGATGCGCTGGCCGGATCGTCGTTGCGGGTCGACAGCGCACGCGCTGCCGCGAAGCCGCCGATGCCGAGCGGCGACACCGTCGATTCGGCGCCGCCCGCGACCATCACGTCGGCATCGCCGGCCTGGATCAGGCGCGCTGCGAGGCCGATGCTGTGCAGGCCGGTCGTGCAGGCCGTCACGGCCGCGAGGTTCGGGCCCTTCAGGCCGAACATGATGCTCAGGTGACCCGAGATCATGTTGATGATCGAACCCGGCACGAAGAACGGCGAAATCCGGCGCGCGCCGCGATCGACGTAGGTCTGGTGCGTATCTTCGATCATCGGCAGGCCGCCGATGCCGGAACCGACCAGCACGCCGATGCGTTCCGCATTGGCTTCGTTCACTTCCAGCCCGCTGTCCTTGATAGCCTGGACGCCGGCGGCGATGCCGTAATGGATGAACGTATCCATGTTCCGGGCTTCCTTCGCCGGGATGTACTCCTCGGGAACGAAACCCTTCACTTCGCCTGCGAAGTGGACGGCGAGGTTCGACGGATCGAACTTCGTGACGGTGGCAATACCGGACTTGCCGGCGACGAGATTGGCCCAGCCGTCGGCAACATTATTGCCAACAGGCGAAATCAGCCCCAGGCCTGTAACAACAACACGACGGCGGCTCACGGTAACCTCTTTTCCATTATTGGATGACAAAAACAAAAGCCACAGTGGCCACAGGAACCAGCCCTGCGAGCCCTGTGGCTGTTAGTCCGTCCGGCGCGAAGCCGGCAGGATGGCGCGTCAATCGCGAAGATCGCGGCGACGTGGCGGACAAGCGCGAAAGGCGCTCGTTACGCCTTGACGTTTGCGCGAGCGTAGTCGATCGCTTGCTGAACGGTCGTGATCTTCTCTGCTTCTTCGTCCGGGATTTCCATGCCGAACTCGTCTTCCAGAGCCATCACCAGTTCGACCGTGTCGAGCGAGTCGGCGCCCAGGTCGTTCACGAACGAAGCTTCGTTCTTGATCTCGGCTTCTGCGACGCCCAGTTGTTCAGCGACGATCTTCTTGACACGTTGTTCGATGTTGTCCATTACCCCTCCGAGGGAAAGTTCAGATTTACAAGTGCGCGCATTTTATCAGGTTTGCTGACGCCAAAACGCACGTTGGCTTGATGGTCGATCAAGCGCCGATCCGCCTGAAAATCGGGATACGGCGCGGATGGTAAACGAAAATCGTTACGACATGTACATGCCGCCGTTCACGTGCAGCGTCGTACCGGTGATGTAACCGGCTTGCGGCGATGCGAGGAACGCGACGGCATGGGCGATGTCTTCCGGGCTGCCGAGGCGGCCGAGCGGAATCTGGGTCTTGAGCGCGGCCTGCTGTTCTTCCGGCAGCGTCTTCGTCATGTCGGTGTCGATGAAGCCCGGCGCCACGCAGTTCACGGTGATGCCGCGGCTGCCGATTTCGCGCGCGAGCGCACGCGTCATGCCCGCCACGCCGGCCTTTGCAGCCGCGTAGTTGACTTGACCCGGGTTGCCGGCCGAGCCGACCACCGACGTGATGTTGATGATGCGGCCGCCACGCGCCTTCATCATCGGGCGCAGCACCGCACGCGACAGGCGGAACACCGACTTCAGGTTGGTGTCGATCACCGCGTCCCAGTCCTCGTCCTTCATCCGCATCGCGAGCTGGTCCTGCGTGATGCCCGCGTTGTTGACGAGCACGTTCAGTGCGCCGAATTCCTTCACGGTCGCGTCGATCAGCGCCTCGGCGGCGGCTGCATCGTTGACGTTCAGCACCGCACCGCGTCCCGTGACGCCCGCTTCCGCGAACGCCGCGGTAATCGCAGCAGCGCCCGATTCGCTCGTCGCCGTGCCGATCACCGTCGCGCCCAGGCGCGCGAGCTCGAGCGCGATCGAACGTCCGATACCGCGCGATGCGCCGGTGACGATCGCAACCTGTTTATCGAGAGTCTTGTCCATGAATCGAATATCCGTCTCTTGAGAAAAGGCGCCGCGTCAGGCGGTCACCAGCTTGAGCGCTTCGTCGAGCGAAGCCGGATCGAATACCGACGCGCCCGTCAGGTTGCTGTCGATACGCTTCGTCAGGCCGGCGAGCACCTTGCCCGGACCGCATTCGATCACGTGAGTGACACCCGTGCCGGCGATGTGCTGCACGCACTCGACCCAGCGCACCGGGCCCGCGGCCTGGCGCACCAGCGCATCCTTGATCGCAGCCGGATCGCTGACCACGGCGACGTCGATGTTGTTGACGACCGGAATCTGCGGCGCCTTCACGTCGACGTTCGCGAGATAGTCGCGCAGCTGGTCCGACGCCGGCTTGAGCAGCGACGAATGGAACGGCGCCGACACCGGCAGCGGCAGTGCGCGCTTCGCGCCCTTCGCCTTCGCGATCTCGCAGGCCTTTTCGACCGCGGCCTTGTTGCCTGCGATAACGACCTGCGCGGGGGCATTGAAGTTCACCGCTTCGACAACGCCCGCTTCCGCGGCTTCGGCGCAGACCGCGCGCACCGTGTCGTCATCGAGGCCCAGGATCGCGGCCATGCCGCCCTGGCCGACCGGCACGGCCGTCTGCATCGCCTGCGCGCGGAAGCGCACGAGCGGCACCGCGTCCTTGAACGCGAGCGCGCCGGCAGCGACGAGCGCCGTGTATTCACCGAGGCTGTGGCCGGCGACGATCGACGGCGCCGGGCCGCCTGCCTGCTGCCACGCGCGATAGCACGCATAGGCTGCGGTGAGCATCACGGGCTGCGTGTTGGTGGTGAGGTTCAGGTCCTCGACCGGGCCTTCGGCGATCAGCTTGCCGAGATCCTGATTGAGTGCATCGGACGCTTCCTGGACCGTCTCGCGCACGATGGCCAGATCGGCGAATGCGTTGAGCATGCCGACCGCCTGCGAGCCCTGCCCCGGAAATACGAATGCAAATTTCATATCGTCCCCAATTGAATCGATTCGGACGGCGCGCACGAACGGCGCGCCGATGGGATCCGCGCGCAGCAATCGCGCGCTGCGGATCAGATCAGTAGCGGAAGACCGACGCGCCCCAGGTGAAGCCGCCGCCGACGCCTTCGATCAGCACGTGCTGGCCGCGCTGGATGCGACCGTCGCGCACCGCGGTGTCGAATGCCAGCGGGATCGACGCAGCCGACGTGTTGCCGTGCTGGTCGACCGTCACGACCATGCGCTCCTGCGGCAGGCCGAGCTTGCGGCAGGTGCTGGTCATGATGCGGATGTTGGCCTGGTGCGGAATCAGCCAGTCGATCTGCTCGGGCGCGAGATTCGCCTTCGCGAGCGCCTCGATCGCGACCTTTTCGAGCACGTTGACCGCGAGCTTGAACACGGCCTGCCCGTCCATGTACAGGAACGCGCTGCCTTCGATCACGCCGCGGTTGACGTTGCCCGGCGTGCAGAGGATGTGCGAATAACTGCCGTCCGCGTGCAGTGCGCTGCCGAGCACGCCCGGCTCTTCCGACGCGGACAGGATCACCGCGCCCGCGCCGTCACCGAACAGCACGCAGGTCGTGCGGTCCTTGAAGTCGAGAATGCGCGAGAACGTCTCCGCACCGATGACAAGCGCCGTGCGATGCTGGCCGCTGCGGATGAAGCTGTCGGCCGTCGCCATCGCGTACGCGAAGCCCGAACACACGGCCTGCACGTCGAATGCCGCGCCGCCGTTCTTGATGCCGAGCTTGTTCTGCAGCAGGCACGCAGTGCTCGGGAACACGAAATCGGGGGTCGAAGTCGCGACGATGATCAGGTCGATCGACTGCGGATCGATGCCGGCGGCTTCGATCGCGCGACGTGACGCCTCGAGCGCGAGGTCGCTGGTCGTGACGTCCGGTGCGGCGAAATGGCGCGCATGGATACCCGTGCGCGCAACGATCCATTCATCGCTCGTCTCGATGCCTTCCTTCGCAAGACGATCGGTCAACTGCTGGTTCGTGACGCGGTCAGGCGGCAGGTAGCTGCCCGTGCCGAGCACGCGGGAATAGAGAGTCGATTGGGCCATTTATGCTTTAGAGGATTGCGCAGCGGAAGGTTCGGCGTGATGGCCTGCGGCGGGGCTTGCATGGCCCGCGCCGCCCGCGTTGTGTTCGCCATCGCCGAGCGACACTGAATTATCCGCCATCGCGCGCGCGAGGCGCTCCAGCACGCCGTTTTTGACGGCATCATACCCGCGTTTGATCGCCCACTCAAACGCGTAGGCATCGGCCGAACCGTGGCTCTTGATCACGAGGCTTTTCAGCCCCAGCAGCGCCGCGCCGTTGTACTGGCGGTGATCGACGCGCTTCTTGAAACGCATCAGGACAGGCAGTGCGAGCAGCGCCATCAGCTTCGACATCAGCGAACGGCCGAACTCCTCGCGGATGATGTCCGACAGCATCTGCGCAAGCCCCTCGGACGTCTTCAGCGCGACATTGCCGACGAAGCCGTCGCACACGATCACGTCGACCGTGCCCTTGTAGATGTCGTTGCCTTCGACGTTGCCGCGGAAATTGAGCGTGCTGGCGCGCAGCAGTTCGCCTGCGCGCTTGATCGTCTCGTTACCCTTGATCACCTCTTCGCCGATGTTCAGCAGGCCGATCGTCGGACGCTCCTTGCCTTCGAGCGCGGCCACGAGCGCGTGCCCCATTTCCGCGAACTGCAGCAGGTGCTGCGGTTCGCAGTCGACGTTCGCGCCGAGGTCCAGCATCATCGTGTAGCCGGTCGGGTTCGGCAGTGCGAACGCGATCGCGGGCCGCTCGATGCCGGGCAGCGTCTTGAGTACGTAACGGGAAACGGCCATCAGCGCGCCGGTATTGCCGGCGGAGATGCAGGCCTGCGCCGCGCCTTCCTTGACGTGGTTGAGTGCGACGCGCATCGAAGAATCCTTCTTCTTGCGCAGCGCCACTTCGACAGGGTCGTCCATCGCCACGACTTCGGTGGCGGGAACGATGGTCAGCGCGGGATCGTCGAGGGCTTTCAGCTTTTTCAGCTGAGCGCGGATCGCGCTTTCGATGCCGACGAGCATCAGGTGCGCATCGGGATGCGCGCGGACGAACTTGACTGCCGCGGGAACGGTCACGGACGGGCCGTGGTCGCCTCCCATGCAATCGATTGTGAGCTTTACGGTCATGGAATGCGACGAATTTCAGGCACAAAAAAGCGGCAGATGAATGCCGCCTTTTTGTCGAGCCAGGAAAGTGTCAAGCGAACCAGTTGTCACGCGAACGGCAAGCGTAGCGCGCAACGCGTGACTTGACGCTTAGTCGTTCTTCGTCTTGACGACTTTCTTGCCGCGATAGTAGCCGTTCGGGCTGACGTGGTGACGCAGATGCACTTCACCCGTGCTCGGCTCGACTGCCAGCGGCGCTGCCGTCAGGAAATCGTGCGAACGATGCATGCCGCGCTTCGACGGCGACTTCTTGTTTTGCTGGACTGCCATGACTAACTCCTAATTGATTTTCCGGATTCTAACACAGCCCGATCCGGCGCTTAACTACCCTGGCCCAAAGCCTTTACGCCTTCCCGCGCCACAACTGCTTAGTGTTTCTTGGTGCCGTCACCGTCCTTCTTCAGCGCTTCCAGCGCTGCGAACGGATTCGGCCGTTTGCCTTCGTCCCCGGCTTCGTCGGACTCCTCGTCCGCCTCTTCCGCGGGACCGCTCGCACCCGACACGAGGCTTTCGTGAACTGCCGGGCAAACCTCGTGCTTGGGCACGAGCGGCAACGAAAGCAGCAATTCCTCTTCGATCAAGTCGACGAGATCGAACTGGCGTGAGCCCACGATCACATCGGCTTCATCGTCGTCGAGCGGAAATTCTTCAGCTTCTTCTTCGGTCGCAACCACCCGGTACGTCATGTCGACGCCGAACGTCTGGTCGTACGGGGTCATGCAGCGCTGGCACGTGAGCCACGCATGGCCGTGCACCGCAAGCCGCAGATACGGCTGCTGCCCATCGGCGCCGTCGTCCTGCAACTCCTTCTGGGTGAACCCTTCCGCCTGCCATGTGAAGACCGTGTCGCGATCTGGCGCGTCCGCAGGCACTTCGTTTAACATGCGCGGCAGTTGCGAGAGGTGCACCGCACCTGCTGCCTGCCGCCCGCTGCGGGCGAACTCGAACAGGTCGATTGCATGCGGATCAAGCGCCGCAGCCGGTTTGCCAGAAGAAGTGTTCATGTGCGCTCCTGCCTACAGGCTGACTTGCGAATCCGGCTTGGTACCGCTCGCGTACGGCTCATCCGCAGATGACGTACTTTACTTCCGAAGACCCGGCAGGCGCCACCACACGAAAGCCTGCCGACGAAAAGCGGGAAAGCATACCTGTTTTACCTTTTGCGGTCAATCACTTAAGCTTGCGTCCGCGCAACGCCGCGCAATACCCGACGACTCACCGATCCAACCGACCATGCCGGATACCGTTTGCCGCCCGCCGCGGCTGATTCTTGCCTCCAGTTCACGCTACCGCCGCGCGCTCCTCGAGCGCCTCGGCATCCCCTTCGACGTCGTGTCGCCCGACCTCGACGAAACCCCGCACGACGGCGAAACGCCGGCGGCGACCGCCCTGCGCCTCGCCGCCGCGAAAGCGCGCGCCGTCGCAGCCACGATCGACGCGCCGGACGGCGTGCTCGTGATCGGGTCGGACCAGGTCGCGACCTTCGACGGCCTCCAGATCGGCAAGCCCGGCACCCATGAGCGTGCGCTCGCGCAACTCGTGTCGATGCAGGGCCGCGAAGTCGAATTCCACAGCGCACTCTGCCTGTACGACAGCCGGACGGGCGAAGCGCAGGTCGAGGACATCGTCACGCACGTGCGCTTCCGCTCGCTGCCCGAGGCCGAACTCGACGCGTACCTGCGCGCGGAAACGCCGTACGACGTCGCCGGCAGCGCGAAGTCCGAAGGGCTCGGCATCGCACTGCTCGACGCGATCGACTCGAACGACCCGACCGCCCTCGTCGGCCTGCCGCTGATCGCGCTCACGCGCATGCTGCGCGCCGCCGACTATCCGTTGTTTGCAACCACCCGTGGAGACCGCGCATGACCGCCGGCACGCTTTACCTCGTCCCGAACACGCTCGGCGAAGGCGACGAATCGATGCTCGCGGCCGTCCTGCCCGCGGCCGTTCAGGCCCGCGCCGGCACGCTCGGCTATTACATCGGCGAGAACGCGAAGACGACGCGCGCGTTTCTGAAGAAGATCGGCACGACGCGCCCGATCCAGGAAATCGAGATCAGCGAACTGAACGTCAATACGCCGGCCGGCGCCATCGACCGGTTGCTCGCACCCATCCTGGCCGGTGCGGACGCCGGCCTCGTGTCCGAAGCCGGCTGCCCGGCCGTCGCCGATCCCGGTGCCTTGCTGGTGCGCCGCGCGCACGAGCGCGGCGTGAAGGTCGTGCCGCTCGTCGGGCCGAGTTCGATCCTGCTCGCGTTGATGGCATCGGGCCTGAACGGCCAGAGTTTCGCGTTCAATGGCTATCTGCCGGTCGACGCGGCCGCGCGCGCGAAACGCCTGCGCGAACTTGAGCAACTGTCACGCAAGGCGCGCCAGACGCAGATCTTCATCGAAACGCCGTACCGGAATCACGCGATGCTCGACACGCTCGTCGCGACCTGCGCGCCGTCGACGCAGATCTGCGTCGCGGCCGACCTGACCCTCCCGACCGAGACGATCGCGAGCCGTACCGTCACGGACTGGAAAAAGGCGCCTGCGCCGAATCTGCACAAGCGCCCTGCGATCTTCCTGCTGCTGGCGAACTGAACGCAACAGGCGATCCGCCACGTGAACGGCGGGCCATCGCGGCCCGCCCGCCTCCGCTCTGGTCAGCGCAAGCTGACCGACGCGCCGCCGGCCGTCAGCGCCTTCATCGCGGCGCCGCCGACGGCCGCGCCGAACTTGCGCGCGACGCGGTTCGTCAGGCTTTCCTTCACCGTATAGTCGACGAGATCAGGCGCCTTCAGCACGTCGCGCGCGACCGTGTCGGTCGTGCCGTAGCCGTCTGCCAGCCCGAGCTCGACGCTCTTCTCGCCGGTCCAGAACAGGCCCGAGAACATGTCGGGCGTCTCGTGCAGCCGCTTGCCGCGGCCGTCCTTCACGGCCTTGATGAACTGCGCGTGCACCTGGTCGAGCAACGCCTGCGCATGCGCGTCCATCTTCGGCGTTTCCGGCGAGAACGGGTCGTAGAAGCCCTTGTTTTCACCCGACGTATGCAGGCGCCGCTCGACGCCGAGCTTGCCCATCAGGCCAGTAAAGCCAAACCCGTCCATCAGCACGCCGATCGAGCCGACGATGCTCGCCTTGTCGACGAAGATCTTGTCGGCCGCAGACGCGATGTAATAGCCGCCCGATGCGCACATGTCGGTCACGACGACGTACAGCGGCTTGTCCGGATACTTCGCGCGCAACCGGCGAATCTCGTCGTACACCATCCCGGCCTGCACCGGGCTGCCGCCCGGGCTGTTGATCCGCAGCACGACCCCGGCCGTGCCGTCGTCGTCGAACGCGGCATCGAGCGCCGTGTTGATGTCGTCGGCGTTTGCGTTGACGCCGGCCGCGATCTCGCCGTCGATCGTCACGAGCGCCGTATGCCGCCCGCTCGACGAGAACTTCGAATCGCTCGAGAAATCGATCAGCGCGAACGCGAACAGCACGAACACGGCGAGGAACGCGAAACGGAAGAAGATCTTCCAGCGCCGCGCCGCGCGCTGCTCCTTCACGGCCGCGAGCGCGATCCGCTCGAGCGCCGCACGCTCCCAGTTCGGTTCACGGCTGTCGGGACGGGAGGAGGAATCCGGGGAATTCGGTTGGTCGGCCATGCAGTGTTGTCGTTAGTCGGTCGTGGCGGGAACGGCGGGACGCAGGTCGGCGTCGGGCACCCAGAATACCGCACGCCCGTCGGACGTGTCGCGCTCGTCGACCTCGACTGGCCGCAGGCGGCCGCCACGGCACGGGCCGCCGACGCACTTGCCGGTGTTCGGCTCGTAGATCGCGCCATGCGTCGCGCACATCAGGTAGAGGCCCGACGATTCGAAGAACTGCCCTTCGGCCCAGTCGAGCTCCATCGGCACATGCGCGCAGCGATTCAGGTAACCGTACGCCTGGCCCTCGTAGCGCACGAAGAACACGACGGCCTGCTCGCCGCGCAGCGTCGCGTCGACGCGCACGCCGGCGCC
>NZ_JAAGPE010000316.1:0-10111 GCF_017104605.1 Burkholderia sp. Ac-20384
ACCGGCGGCGCAGGCGCTGCCCGGCGTGCCGGCCGACGCGCTGCGCATCGGCGGCATCGATCTCGTCGATCCGCAGGCCGCCGCGCAGGCGCTCGATACCGTGCAGCGTGAATTCGGCCGGGTCGATGCGCTGCTGAACATCGCGGGCGCGTTCGTGTGGCAGACGATCGCCGACGGCGACGCCGCCACGTGGGACCGCATGTACGAACTGAACGTGAAGACCGCGCTGAACGCGTCGAAGGCCGCGCTGCCGCACCTGCTGGCGAACCCGGTCGGGCGCATCGTCAACATCGGCGCGGGCGCGGCGTTCAAGGCCGGCACGGGGATGGGCGCGTACGCGGCCGCGAAGGCCGGCGTCGCGCGGCTCACCGAGGCGCTGGCGGCCGAACTGCTCGACCGCGGCGTGACGGTGAACGCGATCCTGCCGAGCATCATCGATACGCCGCCGAACCGCGCGGACATGCCGGACGCGGATTTCACGCGCTGGGTGAAGCCGGAGCAGATCGCGGCGACGATCGGCTTCCTGCTGTCGGCCGACGCGCAGGCGATCACCGGCGCGTCGATTCCGGTGACCGGCCGCGTGGCATAGCGCGGCGGGGCAAGGGCAGGGGCTCGCGCCGCGGCCGGCCGTGCGTACAATGTCGCACCGGATTGCGCGAGCCCAGCCTGAGACCATGCATCAGCCCAATATCCTGATCGTCGAAGATGAAGTGGCGATCGCGGACACGATCATCTACGCCCTCGGCACCGACGGCATGCAGACCGTTCACTGCACGCTCGGGCAGGCGGCGCTCGACCATCTGCGCGACACGCGCTTCGATCTCGTGGTGCTCGACGTCGGCCTGCCGGATCTCAGCGGCTTCGAAGTGTGCCGGCGGCTGCGCACGTTCTCCGACGTGCCGGTGATCTTCCTCACTGCACGGCATGATGAAATCGACCGGATCGTCGGGCTCGAAATCGGCGCCGACGATTACGTGGTCAAGCCGTTTTCGCCGCGCGAGCTGGCGGCGCGGGTGCGCGTGATCCTGCGGCGCTTCTACCGGACGGCCGCCCCCGAAGCGGCACCCGTCCCCGTGCCGGCCGCGACCATCGCACCGGGCTTCACACTCGACACCGACGGCGCGCGCGTGTCGTGGCTCGGCCACGCACTCGACCTCACGCGCTACGAATTCGGGCTGCTGGCGCTGTTGGTGCGCCATCCGGGGCGCATCTATTCGCGCGAACAGTTGATGGACCTCGTGTGGCACGAGGCATTCGATTCGGCCGACCGCACGGTCGACACGCACATCAAGACGTTGCGCGCGAAGCTGCGCGCGATCGACCCCGAGCGCGACCCGATCCGCACGCATCGCGGGATGGGTTATTCGCTGCAACCGTAACGACCGGCACCGCCCATGCATATCGGCCTGCGCATCTTCTTCGGTTTTTTCCTGATCGTCGGCCTGGCCGCGCTGATCACGCTGCGCGTGTTCGTGCAGGAGGTGAAGCCGGGCGTGCGCGAGGCGATGGAGGACACCCTCGTCGATACCGCGCAAGTGCTCGCGACGCTGGCCGCCGCCGACATGGCGAACGGCCATATCGCCGACGGCGTGTTCGCGCGGCAGCTCTCGAATCTGCACGAACGCCCGATCAGCGCGAACGTGTGGGGTGTGCAAAAGAACACGATCGGCTACCGTCTCTACATCACCGATGCGCATGGCATCGTGCGCTACGACTCGTCCGGCAAGGCGGTCGGGCAGGACTATTCGCGCTGGAACGACGTGTACCGGACGCTGCGCGGCGAGTACGGCGCACGCAGCACGCGCAGCGATCCGAACGACGACAGCAGCACCGTGATGCATGTGGCGGCGCCGATCCGTCGCGGCAACGAGATCATCGGCGTGCTGACGATCGCGAAACCGAACCAGACGGTCGCGCCGTTCATTGCGCGCAGCCAGCGCAAGATCATGCTGTACGGCGCGCTGCTGATGGGCGGCGCGATCCTGATTGGCGTGGCCTGCACATGGTGGCTGGTGGTCGGGCTGCGGCGCCTGCAGCGCTATGCGCGCGCGATCGCGGCGGGCGAGCGGGCCGACATGCCGCTGCAGGGCGCGAGCGAACTGGCCGAGCTCGGGCGCGCGGTGGAAAGCATGCATCAGCGGCTGGAGGACCGGCAGTACGTCGAGACTTACATCCACACGCTCACGCACGAGATGAAAAGCCCGCTGGCGGCGATCAGCGGTGCGGCCGAACTGCTGCAGGAGGAGATGCCGGTCGCGAACCGCCGGCGCTTCACCGAGAACATTCGCCGCCAGGCCGGCCGCCTCGAACAGATGATCCGCAAGCTGCTCGCGCTTGCTGAAGTCGAGCAGAAGCAGCGCCTGTCTGTGCGCGAACCGGTCGCGTTGCGGCCGGTGCTCGAACAGCTCGTCGACGATATCGAGCCGCGCGCGCGGCAGCGCGGCGTGAACCTCGCGATCGACGCGCACGACGCGGCCGACCCCGCGGTCGTCGAAGGCGATCCGTTCCTGTTGCGCCAGGCGCTCGGCAACCTGCTCGACAACGCGCTGGATTTCGCGCCGCGGGGCAGCACGATCCGCATCGCGCTCGAGCGGCAGACGGCGGGCAAGGCGCACGTCGCCGTCGTGCGGGTTGCCGACGACGGCCCCGGCGTGCCCGACTACGCACTGGCGCGCGTATTCGAGCGCTTTTATTCGCTGCCGCGCCCCGACGGGCAGGATCGCAGCACGGGCCTCGGGCTGTGTTTCGTCCGCGAGGTCGCGATGCTGCACCGCGGCCAGGTCGCGCTCGCGAACCGCGACGAAGGCGGCGCGTGCGCGACACTCACGCTGCCGTCGGCGGCCTGAGCGCGCTTCACGTTCGCCTCACATTCGCTTCACACCGGCTTCAATCGCCCTTCACCGGGGCTGCTCATGCTGACCGTACCCTTTTACTCCGGTACTTGTCGGCCATGAATCGAGTCCTGTTGTTCAAATTCGCGATCACCGCGTTTCTCGCGCTGCTGATCCTGATCCCGCTGCAGATGGTGCAAAGCATCGTGCAGGAACGCTCCGCGTATCGCCGGGATGCGCTGCAGAGCATCTGGTCGAGCTATGCGGGGCCGCAGACGGTGGCGGGCCCCGTGCTCGTCGTGCACTACACGGAAATCACGCGCGTGCGCGACGATGCGCCGGCCGGCCGCGCGGCCAAGACGAGCCTGCGAAGCGAGACGAAGCGCCTGCTCGTGTTTCCGAAGACGCTGAACGTCGACGGCACGCTGACGACCAGCGTCCGCTATCGCGGCATCCACAAGGCGCTGGTGTACGAGCTGGCCAGCCGGATGACCGGCACGCTGCCGTTGCCGGACCTGAAGAAGCTGCCGCAGGCGGACGGCCACGTGAGCTTCAAGGTCGACGATGCTTATGTCTCGATCGGTATCGGCGACATTCGCGGGCTGACCGCGCAGCCCGACTTGCGTATCGGCGGCGCGCGCTTCGACGTCGAGCAGGGCACGCGGCTGGACAGCCTGCGCCAGGGCGTGCACGCGAACGTCGATCTCGCGGCGCTGGCCGATGCAAACGCGGGGGCGGTCGTGCCGTTCAGCATCGACCTGCCGCTGCGTGGCGCGGATTCCGTCGCGTTCGCGCCGGTGGGCGACCAGAACGATTTCTCGCTGAAATCGACGTGGCCGCATCCGAGTTTCGACGGCGCGTTCCTGCCGAACAACCGCACGGTCGATGCGCGCGGCTTCACCGGCAACTGGCGCGTGACGTCGTTCAACACGAAGGCGCGTGAACAGATCGCGTCGGGCGACGGGGAAGGTGCGATCGAAATGGCGTCGGTGTCGGTGATCGAACCCGTGAACGTCTATCTGCAGGCCGAACGCGCGACAAAGTACGGCGCGCTGTTCGTGATGCTCACGTTCGCGAGCTTCTTCATGTACGAACTCGTGAAGCGGCTGCGCATTCACCCGATCCAGTACACGCTGGTCGGCCTGTCGCTCGCGCTGTTTTTCCTGTTGCTGCTGAGCCTGTCCGAACACATCAAGTTCGCGTATGCGTATCTCGCGGCAAGCGGCGCATGCATCGGGTTGCTCGCCTTCTACCTGTCGTTCGTGCTGCACAGCGTGAAGCGCGGGGCGGTGTTCGCGGTGCTGCTCGCGGTGCTCTACGCAGCGCTCTACGGGTTGCTGCTGTCGGAAGACAACGCGCTGATGCTCGGTTCGCTGCTGCTGTTCGCGATCCTCGCCGGCATCATGACGCTCACGCGCCGCGTCGACTGGTATTCGCTCGGTGCCGCGTGGCAGCCGCTGGCCGACAAGGCGGGTGCGGGTGTCGCGAAGCCGGGTACACCAGCGAAGTAAGCGCTCGGGTGGCGAGCAGGTGCGCCGGTCGGGAATGTCCCGGCTGGTGCGTCATACGGCGCGGCGCGGCGCGGCGACGCGTCGCGCCGCACCGCCGATTCACGCACGCGATGCAGGCCGGCGAAACCGCGCCAGTGGAATCTCGGCAACAGCGGTGATCTCGATCAGCAGATCGGGATGGTAGAGACGCTCGACCTGAACGGTCGTCGTCACCGGATAGGGCTCGGAGAAATACGTTTTGCGGATGTCGCCAGCCTGCATGAAAGCATCGATGTCGGTCGCGTAGTGCACGAGCGAGATCACGTCCTGCATCTGTCCGCTCATCGTGGCGAGCACGGCGCGGATGTTGTCGAGCGTCTGCCGCACCTGCGTGCGCATGTCGCCGTGGCCGACCACCTGGCCGTCGCGGTCGAGCGCCACTTGCCCCTTCAGATGCACGATCCGGCCGTCGCCCTGGATCACGGCCATCGAGAACGCGCCGAACGGCGCCCAGACTTCCGGCGGATTCACTGCTTCAGCCATGACGCAGCTCCTGTGTGGCGTGAACGGGTCGAGCACAGCGGATCGATGTCGTCGATCATCGCGCCATTATGGATGGAATCGCTTTTGCGCTGCCTGCGGCCGGTGCGAACCGCCTGTCCCGATCGGGCGGCTCCCGGGCGGCGATATTTTTTCTTTCGCGGTGTGAATCGATTCGACTGTTGACGTAGCAGTAATTCTGCGGCGATTTGCACCTGGAGCACGTCTGCACCGATATGATGCACACGCGCATTCCGCGGTCGGGGACGCGCATGGTCCGAGGGGCGGGCCGCTCACGCGCCCGCTATCGCTTCTCGTCAAAACAAGGAAAACAACATGTGTACGAGTTTTGTGATCCGCACGGTGGATGAGCACGTCGTCTATGGCAGAACCATGGAGTTCGCAGAGGATCTGGGTTCGGTCCCGATCGTCATCGAGGCCGGCAAGACGCTGTACGCGTCGCCGCCGCTCGGCAAGCAGGGCAAGAGCTGGACGACGAAGTACAAGGCGATCGGGATGAACGGGCTGAAGATGCCGATCCTGGTGGACGGCATCAACGAGGCGGGGCTGGCCGGCGGGATGCTCTACTTCCCGGAGTTCGCCGAGTATCCGGCGCTGACACCGGAGAACACGGCGCACGCGTTGGCGCCGTGGGATTTCCTCACCTGGGCGCTGACCGGCTTCGACAGCGTGAGCGACGTCAAGCAGGCGCTCGATGGCATCGTCGTCGCCGATATCCCGCACCCCGCATTCGACGGCGCGCCGCCCTTGCATTACACGCTGCATGACGCGAGCGGTGCATCGCTCGTCGTCGAGCCGGTCGGCGGCGAACTGCGTGTCCACGACAACCCGCTCGGCGTGATGACCAACTCGCCGCCGTTCGACTGGCATTGCACCAACCTGCACAACTACCTGAACCTGTCGCGCGTCACGCCATCGAGCAGGACACTGTCGCTGTCGCGCGACGCGAAACACGTGAAGCTCAAGGCGTATGGCCAGGGCTACGGGATGCTGGGCCTGCCCGGCGACATCACACCGGCGTCGCGTTTCGTGCGCGCGGTCGGGTATGCGACGTACGCAGAAAATCCGCATAGCGGCGCCGACGCGATCCGGCTGGCCGAACACATCATCAATACGTTCGACATTCCGAAAGGGTGGATCAAGGAGGAAGTCGATCACGATCAGCCCGTCTACGAATACACGCAGTGGACCACGATCGCCGACCTGGAGGCGCGCAAGTATTACTTCCGGACGTATGACGATACGGTGATGCGTGTGATCGACCTGGCGACGTCGAAGGTGTCGACGCTCGCGTCGCCGACGCACGTCGAACTGACAACCGTCTAGCCGTTCGGCCTGCTGGAAGCGGCGGTGGCCCGGATCGACCTATACTGATCGTCTTACTTCACCGGACCACGCCGTGCCGAACCAACCTTCCGGGGATCCGTCCGTCGACGATCCCCGTCCGACCCCGCCCATCCAACCCGAACTGGAAGACTGCTGCAACAGCGGCTGCTCGCCGTGCGTCTTCGATCTCTACGACGAAGCCCTCGCGCGCTACCGCGTCGAGCTGGCCGAATGGGAAGCGCGCCAGGCGCAACGCCAGCATCACGCGTGAGCCGGATGCCGGCGAGCGGCTGCACTTGCACCGCTTCCGCGTCGGCCCCTGCCGTCGCTGCGATTCCCGTCGCGCTTACGTTCCGGGATGCAGCCGCCGATGCAGCGGCCCGAGCATGGCCGACAGCGCGATGCACACGAGCAGCACGGCCGTCAGCGCGAACATCGACGTCCTGAAGCCCTGCACATAATCGAGCGCGGCCGGATGCGTGCCGAGCCGGGCGAAGAACATGCCGCCGAGCGTGGCCGCGCCGACCGCCGCACCGATCTGCAGCATCGCGGTGACCATCCCGGATGCGACCCCCGCGCGCGCCGTGTCGACTTCCGCGAGCACGATCCGTACGACCGACGGCAGCACGAGGCCCTGGCCGATCCCGATCGCTGCGATTCCCGCGTAAAAGCCGGGGCCCGGCGCGGCTGCGCCCGCCAGCGCGGCGGCTGTCGCGACGCCGGCCGCGAGCATCGCGAAACCGAGCGTGAGCACGCGATAGCCGCCGAACCGGCCGACGAGTCTCGGCATCAGCAATGGGCTCGACAGGAAGCCGAGCCCGAGCGGCAGGATCGCGAGCCCCGACGCGAGCGGCGACCAGTCCAGGCAGCCCTGCAGGTAGATCCCGTAGCTCAGGAAGAACGCACTCAGCGTATAGAACAGGAACGCCAGCACGAGCCCGAGCGCGACGACGGGGTTGCGCAACAGTCTCACGTCGAGCAGCGGATCGTGTCCGCCCGCGAGACGGCGCGCCTCGACCGCCAGCAGCGCACCGAGCATCGGCAGCGCGCCGACGAGGCACGCGACCATCCACAGCGGCCAGCCGGCCTCGCGCCCGTGTGTGAGCGGGTAGACGAGCATCAACAGGAACAGCGACAGCAGCACCATGCCGGGCACGTCGATGCGCTGGCCGCGCGGCGGCCGGCTTTCCGGGATGAAGCGCCAGCTGCCGATCAGCGCCAGGATCCCGATCGGCAGGTTGACGAGGAAGATCGCGCGCCAGCCGAGCCCGAACGGATGCAGGCTGATCAACGCGCCGCCGCCGAGCTGGCCGATCACGGCCGCGAGGCCGAACACGAAACCGTAGAAGCCCATCACGCGCACCTGCTCCTGCGGGCTGAACACGCTGCGGATCGTCGCGAGCACCTGCGGCGCGAGGATCGCGGCGAACAGGCCCTGCAGCACGCGGCCGCCGACCAGCACCGCGCCGCTGCCGGCGAGCCCGCACAGCGTCGACGCGACGACGAAGCCGGCCATCCCGATCATGAACATGCGCTTGCGGCCGTACAGGTCGCCGAGCCGGCCGCCGGTGATCTGCACGACCGCGTTCGCGCACGCGTACGCCGACACGACCAGCTGCAGCTCGGCCGGGCGCGCGCCGATGCCGTCACGGATGGCCGGCAGCGCGAGATTCACAATGAAGTAGTCGAGCGGCGGCAAAATCGCGCCAACCAGCAGGACCACCAGCGCCCAGCCGTAATGGCTGCGCGGCGTCGCCGCGGCGGCCGTGCCGGCCGGCACGCAGGGGGCAAGGGTGTCGTTCGTCATGGAAGCAGGTCCGAAAGAATGAGTGCCACATTCACGCCGGACGCGACGCCAGATGCGCCGGTTCGGCCGTGGACGGGCGATTGACCCCCATTCTGGATGGTGGCGATGAATCGGAAAAGCGGGAATTGGTGGTAGCATCCATCGGGTTAATCGATGGATGGAGAATGGCGATGCGCGGTTTCGATCTGGATCAGTTGCGCACGTTCGCGGCGGTCGCGGACGCCGGCAGCCTGACGGCCGCCGCGCCGCTGCTGCACCTGTCGCAATCGACGGTCAGCGAGCAGGTACGCAAGCTCGAATCGCGTGCCGGCGTGCCGCTGTTCGTGCGCAGCAAGCGCGGGGTCGAGCCGACCCCGGCCGGCTCGCGGCTGCTGCAGCACGCGCGGCGCATCGTCGCGCTGAACGAGGCCGCGTTCGACGAAGTGCGCGGGCAGGCGATCAAGGGCGAGCTGCGCGTCGCGATCACCGATTACTACCGGACCAACGAAGTCGCGGGCCTGCTCGCGCGGCTGCGAGAGTGCTACCCGCAACTGAGCCTGCATGTCAGCGCGATGAAGAGCGCGGATATCGAAACGGCGCATGCGCGCGGGCAGGTCGATCTCGGCGTGGTGATGAACCTGTCGAGCGGGCCGTTCCGGCCGGCGTCGGCCGATACGCGCTGGGTGCTGCGGCGCGAGCCGCTGTCGTGGGTCGCATCGCCCGCGCTGGCCGAGCAGTTGCCCGAGCCGCTGCCGCTCGTGCTGCTGCCGGACGACTGCATGATGCATCAGGTCGCGGTGCGCTCGCTCGACGAGCAGCACACGCCGTACCGGCTCGTGCACAGCGCGTCGGGGGTCGCGGGGCTGCAGTCGATGCTGGCGGCGGGGCTGGGCGTGGGCTGCCTGTGCGCGTCGGCGATCGGCGAGGGCCTGATGCGGCTCGGCGCGAAATACCGGCTGCCGCCGCTGCCCGACGCGGTGTTTTCGCTGACGCCGCCGATGCCGGGCGAACGCGAAACCGTCACGCAGGCGCG
Source organism: Burkholderia sp. Ac-20384 (assembly GCF_017104605.1). NCBI lineage: Bacteria > Pseudomonadati > Pseudomonadota > Betaproteobacteria > Burkholderiales > Burkholderiaceae > Burkholderia > Burkholderia sp. Ac-20384. The sequence continues at coordinate 9,028 of NZ_JAAGPE010000316.1, forward strand.
CGAGGTGCTGTCGCGGCAATTGCTGATGTAAAACCCAGTCGCACGACCTGCGGCGGCGCGTATCTGAGAGGCGCGCGAAGGAACATAAAAATGAACGACGAACTGCAACGCCAGATGGCCGCGAAGCTGCAGGATGCGCTGGAGCGCGTGGTCGACGAACGCACGCTGATCCACTTCCTGCGGGTGCTCGGCCACGACTGGAACAAGGAGCGGCAGCTCGAGGCCGACGTGCTGCCGTCGCCGTATTCCCGCGCCGCGCTCGGCTGGGAAAACCACTCGATCGGTGAGTACCTGGACGCGATGGTCGATTGGGCCGAGGCGTCGGAGGAAGGGCTGCGCTGCTACGACCTGCCCGACAATCCGTGGCGGCGCATGGCGGACATCCTGTTCGCCGGGAAAATCTACGAATAGCGCCGCTGGGGCGATTCGTTCACTGCGTTCGTGACTGTCGCCGCGAGCCGCCTATTCGATGGCTTCGCCGTTCACATACGCATGCAGCCCGTCGGCCAGCGCATCGAACACCGCGCGGCAGCGCGGGCTCGACCGCAGGTCCTCGTGCATCACGACCCAGGTTTCCAGCTGCATCGCGGGCCCGTCCGGCAGCACGCGCACGAGCCGCGGGTCGCGTTTCGCGAGCCCGCTCTGGCAGAAGCCGATCCCGTAGCCGGCGCGGATCATCGCGAGCTGCGCAACGTTGCTGTCGGTACGCAGCGCGAAGGCATCACGTTTCCACAGCGGCATGCTGCGCCCCATCGAACGGATGAACGGCGTGACCGTATCGAAGCCGATCAACGGGTGATGCGCGAGTTCGTCGATCGTCGTGGGCGACCCGTTGCGCGCCAGGTAGTCGTCGCGCGCATACAGCCCGACGTCGATTTCGCCGATGCGCCGTGCAACGAGCGCCTCCTGCACGGGCGGCGCCATCCGGACCGCGATGTCGGCCTCGCGCTTGAGCACGTCCTGGATGCGGTCGGTCGGCACCAGTTCGATGACGAGCCCCGGATGGTTGCGCCGCAATTGCGCGAGAATCGGCGGCAGCACCTCGACGGCGATCACGTCGCTGGCCGAGATCCGCACGATGCCG
>NZ_JAAGPE010000317.1:0-9913 GCF_017104605.1 Burkholderia sp. Ac-20384
TGCCCGGCGCTCGCGGTGTCGGGCGGCACGAGCCCGCGCCCGTTCCTGCAAACGCTGTCGCACACGGCGCTCGACTGGGCCGGCGTCGACGTGACGCTGGTCGACGACCGCTGGGTGCCGGAGGACGATGCAGCCAGCAACGCGCACCTCGTGCGCGACACGCTGCTGCAGCATGCGGCCGCTCCCGCCCGCTTCCTGCCGCTCGTCGATACGCGCGCCGCGCTCGACGCGCACGTCGCCGCGCTGAACGCGAACGCCGACTACCGCGTGCCGACCGTCGCCGTGCTCGGCATGGGCGAGGACGGCCATACCGCGTCGATCTTCGCCGATGCGCCCGAATGGGATCACGCGATCGCGACGCCCGAGCGTTTCGTCGCCGTCCATCCCGGCGTCGCGCCGCATGCGCGCGTGAGCTTCTCGCTCGATGCGCTCAAGCGCGTCGACCGGCTGTTCCTGCTGATCGCGGGCAACGCGAAGCGCGCGGTGCTCGACGCCGCAGCCGCAGCGTTGCAGAAGAACGCGATTTCCCAACTGGCCAACGACAAGGGGACCCAGCTCGATGTCTACTGGTGCGCAAAGTAAGGCGGCCGTCGCAGGCCAGCATGCCGACGGCCCGCGCCTGCTCGCGGACGTCGGCGGCACCAACGCGCGCTTCGCGCTGGAAACCGGCCCGGGCGACATCACGCAGATCCGCGTGTATCCCGGCGCCGACTATCCGACGCTCACCGACGCGATCCGCAAATACCTGAAGGACGTGAAGATCACCCGCGTGAACCACGCGGCGATCGCGATCGCCAATCCGGTCGACGGCGACCAGGTCACGATGACCAACCACGACTGGAGCTTCTCGATCGAGGCGACGCGCCGTGCGCTCGGCTTCGACACGCTGCTCGTCGTCAACGATTTCACCGCGCTCGCGATGGCGCTGCCGGGCCTGACCGACGCGCAGCGCGTGCAGATCGGCGGCGGCGCGCGCCGCCAGAACAGCGTGATCGGGCTGCTCGGGCCCGGCACCGGGCTCGGCGTATCGGGGCTGATTCCGGCCGACGACCGCTGGATCGCGCTCGGCAGCGAAGGCGGCCATGCATCGTTCGCGCCGCAGGACGAGCGCGAGGACCTGGTGCTGCAGTACGCGCGCAAGAAGTTTCCGCACGTGTCGTTCGAACGCGTGTGCGCGGGCCCCGGCATGGAAATCATCTATCGTGCGCTCGCCGCGCGCGACAAGAAGCGCGTGGCCGCGACCGTCGACACGGTCGAGATCGTCGAACGCGCGCATGCGGGCGACGCACTCGCGCTCGAGACGGTCGAATGCTTCTGCGGGATTCTCGGCGCGTTCGCGGGCAGCGTCGCGCTGACGCTCGGCGCGCTCGGCGGCGTGTACATCGGCGGCGGTGTCGCGCTGAAGCTCGGCGAACTGTTCACGCGCTCGTCGTTCCGCGCGCGCTTCGAGGCAAAGGGCCGCTTCACGCACTACCTCGAGAACATCCCGACCTACCTGATCACCGCCGAATACCCGGCGTTCCTCGGCGTATCGGCGATCCTCGCGGAGCAGCTGTCGAACCGCTCGGGCGGTGCGTCGTCGGCCGTGTTCGAACGGATCCGCCAGATGCGCGACGCACTGACGCCAGCCGAGCGCCGCGTCGCCGATCTCGCGCTGAACCACCCGCGCTCGATCATCAACGATCCGATCGTCGACATCGCACGCAAGGCCGACGTGAGCCAGCCGACCGTGATCCGCTTCTGCCGCTCGCTCGGCTGCCAGGGGCTGTCCGACTTCAAGCTGAAGCTCGCCACCGGCCTCACCGGCACGATCCCGATGAGCCACAGCCAGGTGCATCTCGGCGACACGGCCACCGACTTCGGCGCGAAGGTGCTCGACAACACGGTGTCCGCGATCCTGCAGTTGCGCGAGCACCTGAATTTCGAGCACGTCGAGAACGCGATCGAGATCCTGAACGGCGCGCGGCGCATCGAGTTCTACGGGCTCGGCAACTCGAACATCGTCGCGCAGGACGCGCATTACAAGTTCTTCCGCTTCGGGATCCCGACGATCGCGTACGGCGACCTGTACATGCAGGCCGCATCGGCCGCGCTGCTCGGCAAGGGCGACGTGATCGTCGCGGTGTCGAAGTCGGGGCGCGCGCCCGAGCTGCTGCGCGTGCTCGACGTCGCGATGCAGGCCGGCGCGAAGGTGATCGCGATCACGTCGAGCAACACGCCGCTCGCGAAGCGCGCGACCGTCGCGCTCGAAACCGACCACATCGAGATGCGCGAGTCGCAGCTGTCGATGATCTCGCGGATCCTGCACCTGCTGATGATCGACATCCTCGCGGTCGGCGTCGCGATCCGTCGTGCATCGACGAACGGCGAACTGCCCGAGGCCGTCGCGCAGGCGAAGGCGCGTGCGAGCGACGACGAAACGGCCGACGTGCTCGACTGGCTGAGCCACGGTGCATCGCCGGCGGCGAAGGACGTCGCGCGGGATTGACGCGGTGCGGCGGCGGCCGTTTCCCGTGTACCAAACAAAAACGCCACCGGCGCAGCGCGCGCGGTGGCGTTTTTCATTTTGCCGTCAGGCCGTGGTTCAGGCGCCCGCTTTGACGGGCCGCCCGTGCCAGCGCAGCACGAGGTAGCGGCCGGCGAAACACAGCACGCCCGAGATGCCGATCGTCACGCCCATCGCGAACGGCGTGCCGTCCGCGAGTGCGCCGATCGCGACGCTCGCGAGCGCGCCGAGCGCCAGCTGCATCGCGCCGAACACGGCCGCCGACGCGCCCGCGTTGTGCGGATAGCGATGCATGAGGTCGGTCGTGCAGTTCGCGGACAGGATCCCGACCACGCCGACGACGAAGAACAGGCACACGACGATCGACCACAGCCCGCCCCACCCCGTCAGCGCGACGAGCGCGACCGCGAGCGATGCGATGCAGCTCACGAGCGACGCGGCCGCTATGATGCGCAGCGAACCGATGCGGCCGACGAGCCGCGTGTTCGCGAAGTTGCCGATCATGATGCCGACGACGTTCAGGCCGAACAGCAGCCCGTAGTGCTGCGGCGACACGTGGAAATACTCGATGTACACGAACGGGGTGGCGGTGATGTACGAGAACATCGACGCAAATGCCATCCCGCCGCACAGCATGTGGCCCCAGGCGACGGGATCGGACAGGATGCGCCCGTACGACGCGAACGACGCGAGCACGGCCGCGCTCTTGCGCCGCTCCTTCGGCCAGGTTTCGGGCACGCGCAGGTACGCGGTCGCGGCGCACACCGCGCCGAACACGGCCAGCACGACGAACACGCCGCGCCAACCGGAGAAGCGCAGGATCTGCCCGCCGATCAGCGGCGCGAGCAACGGCCCCACCGCAGTGACGATCGCGACCATCGACAGCACCTTCGCCGCGTCGGTCGGCTCGTGCGCGTCGCGCGCGATCGCTCGCGACAGCACCGACGCCGCGCCGGCGCCAAGTGCCTGCAGGAAGCGCACGATGATCAGCATGTCGATCGAAGTCGACACGAAGCAGCCGATGCTCGCGAGCGTGAACAGCGCGATGCCGCCGAGCAGCACGGGGCGTCGGCCCCACGTGTCGGACAGCGGGCCGTACAGCAGCATGCCGACCGAGAAGCCGGCCATGAAGCTCGTCAGCGTGCGCTGCGCGGCGCCGGGGCTGACGGAGAAGCCGTCGGCAATCGACGGCAGGCTCGGCAGGTACATGTCGGTAGCGATCGGCCCGCAGGCGGCAAGCGCGCCGAGCAACAGGATCAGCCGGGCATCGGGCCGGCGTCGGATGACGTGAGACATGGGTATCCGGAATGGAGCCCGCGCGCATCGGGGCGCGCGTGGCGGTGAAGACGGGAGGCCGCGCCGCGAACGGTGCGCCCAGGCCCATGATTGTACGCGCAACTTTTTTACGTGCTGGCGGCGTGAGTGCGCGACGGGCCGAACAGTACCGGCGTCGCGCCCGCCACGCGGGATCGTGCGCGCGGATTCGATTAAGCTTGCAGCTCCTCGCCCCTCTTGTCTGACCAATACGACGCCCGACCGAACCGATGACCGCTTTCCTGTTGATCTGGAGCCCCAAGAAATGGCCGTGGCCCGAACTGCCCGACGTCGCCGCGCGCGTGAAGGCCGGCGAGGCCGTGCATGACGTGTGGGGCTGCGGCTTCGCGCGCGGCATCCTGCCGGGCGACCGCGTGTTCCTGCATCGCGTCGCGAAGGCGCCCAAGGGCGTGTTCGGCTCCGGCTACGTGACGCGCGCGCCGTACGAGGTGCCCGATCCGGCGACGAAGCGCGGCTACCGGCTATGCATCGACTTCGTATACGACTGGCTGGTCGATGCGCACCAGGACGTCGTGATCGCGCGCGACGCGTTGCGCGTCCATCCGTACTCGGTGCAGACCTGGGATGCGCAGAGCTCCGGCACGGTGATCAAGCCGATGGTCGAAGGTCCGCTCGAGAAGCGCTGGGCCGAACTGACCGGCAAGCGCAAGCCGCCGCCCTTGCCGGATCGATAACGGGGCCGAATCGCCCGCTCTTCCTTCCAGGCTCGCGTGATGATCCCTCGCGCGCCGATACGCCGCAGACCGCGCCGCGGGCTCGCCGCGCGCGTCTCCGGTACAATCGGACGATCGTTCCGCCCAGGCGCCGCGGCCCGTGCACAGGCCCCCGCGCCCCTCTCTCGCAGGTTTCGCTCATGTCCAACAATCAGATCCTCTTCGAACGCGCCCAGAAGACCATTCCCGGCGGCGTCAACTCGCCGGTGCGCGCATTCCGTTCGGTCGGCGGCACGCCGCGCTTCGTCGCGCGCGCGCAAGGCCCGTATTTCTGGGATGCCGACGGCAAGCAGTACATCGACTACATCGGCTCGTGGGGCCCGATGATCGTCGGCCACGTCCATCCGGAAGTGCTGTCGGCCGTGCAGAACGTGCTCGCCGACGGCTTCTCGTTCGGTGCGCCGACCGAAGCCGAGATCGAGATCGCTGAAGAAATCTGCAAGCTCGTGCCGTCGATCGAGCAGGTGCGGATGGTGTCGAGCGGCACCGAGGCCACGATGAGCGCGCTGCGTCTCGCGCGCGGCTTCACGGGCCGCAGCCGCATCGTCAAGTTCGAGGGCTGCTACCACGGCCACGCGGACAGCCTGCTCGTGAAAGCCGGCTCGGGCCTGCTGACGTTCGGCAACCCGACGTCGGCCGGCGTGCCCGCCGACATCGCGAAGCACACGACCGTCCTCGAATACAACAACGTCGCCGCGCTCGAAGAAGCGTTCGGCGCGTTCGGCGACGAGATCGCCGCCGTGATCGTCGAGCCGGTCGCGGGCAACATGAACCTCGTGCGCGGCACGCCGGAATTCCTGAACGCGCTGCGCGCGCTGTGCACGAAGCACGGCGCCGTGCTGATCTTCGACGAAGTGATGTGCGGGTTCCGCGTCGCGCTCGGCGGCGCACAGCAACATTACGGGATCACGGCCGACCTCACCTGCCTCGGCAAGGTGATCGGCGGCGGGATGCCGGCTGCCGCGTTCGGCGGCCGCCGCGACATCATGGCCCACCTCGCGCCGCTCGGCGGCGTCTACCAGGCCGGCACGCTGTCGGGCAACCCGATCGCGGTCGCCGCGGGCCTGAAGACGCTGCAACTGATCCAGGCACCCGGCTTCTACGACGCGCTCACCGCGCAGACGAAGCGGCTCGCCGACGGCCTCGCGGCCGAAGCGCGTGCGGCCGGCGTACCGTTCGCGGCCGACTCGATCGGCGCGATGTTCGGCCTCTACTTCGCCGAACGCGTGCCGACCAGCTTCGCCGAAGTGACGAAGAGCGATACCGAGCGCTTCAACCGCTTCTTCCACCTGATGCTCGACGAAGGCGTGTACTTCGCACCGTCCGCGTACGAGGCCGGCTTCGTGTCGAGCACGCACGACGACGCGGTGATCGACGCGACGCTCGCGGCCGCACGCCGCGCATTCGCGGCACTCGCTGCCTGACCCGGGTCCGCGCGCATGTTCTCGGATATCGATTTCGCCCACATGCAGCGCGCGCTGACGCTCGCCGCGCGCGGCATGTATACGACGGCGCCGAACCCGCGTGTCGGCTGCGTGATCGTCAAGGACGGCGACGTGATCGGCGAAGGCTTCACGCAGCCGGCCGGCCAGGATCACGCGGAAGTGCAGGCGCTGAAGGACGCGCGTGCACGCGGCTACGACGTTGCCGGTTCGACCGTCTACGTGACGCTCGAGCCGTGCAGCCATTTCGGCCGCACACCGCCGTGCGCGAACGCGCTGATCGACGCGCGCGTCGCGAAGGTCGTCGCCGCGATGGAAGACCCGAACCCGCAGGTGTCGGGGCGCGGCCTCGGGATGCTGCGCGACGCGGGCATCGACGTGCGCTGCGGGCTGCTCGCGCATGAAGCCGGTGAGCTGAACATCGGCTTCGTGTCGCGGATGACGCGCGGCCGCCCGTGGGTGCGGATGAAGACCGCCGCGTCGCTCGACGGCCGCACCGCGTTGCCGTCCGGGGAAAGCCAGTGGATCACGGGCGAGGCCGCGCGCCTCGACGGGCATGCGTGGCGTGCGCGCGCCTGCGCGATCCTCACCGGCATCGGCACCGTGCGCGAAGACAATCCGCTGCTGACCGTGCGCGGCATCGACACGCCGCGCCAGCCGCAGCGCATCCTGGTGGACAGCCGCCTCGACCTGCCGCTCGATGCGCGGCTGCTCGAAGGCGCGCCGCTGCTGATCTTCTGCGGCCGGCTCGACGCCGCCAGTGAATTACGTGCGAACGTGCTGAAGGCCCGTGGCGCGGAAATCGTGCCGATCGCGAATGCGCAAGGCAAGGTCGACCTGCCCGCGATGCTGGCGGCGCTCGGCGCGCGCGGCGTCAACGAGCTGCACGTCGAGGCGGGCCACAAGCTGAACGGCTCGCTGCTGCGCGAGCAGTGCGTCGACGAATTGCTCGTCTACCTCGCACCGAGCCTGCTGGGCGCCGATGCGGCCGGCATGTTCGACCTCGCGGCTCCGGCGAACCTCGACGCACGTACGCGGTTGTCGTTCCACGGGTTCGAGCGGGTCGGCGACGATCTGCGAATCCTCGCGCGCTTCGCGCCGCCCGACGCCGCTCACTGAACGGGAGCGTCACGATGTTTACCGGCATTGTCGCGGCCGTCGGCCGATGCCGGCATAGGCCCCACCGTGCTGGCCGGCGGCCTCGACCTCACGGATGGGGCGCCAGGCGACAGCATTGCGATCCCGGGCGCGTGCATGACGATGGTCGAAAAGACCGACGCGTCATTCGAGTCGACGTGTCACCCGAAAGCCTGAACTGCACGGTCGGCCTCGCGGAACCCGGCGAAGTGAACTTCGACAAGGCGTTGCGCGCGCACGACCGCCTCGGCGGGCACATCGTGGCGGGTCATGTGGATGGCCTCGGCACCGTGTCGCGCTTCGCGCCGGTCGGCGAGTCGCACGAACGAACTGCGCATCGTCGCGCCGCGGGAGCTCGGCCGCTATCTCACGTACAAGGGATCGATCACGGTCGACTATTGTGCGGACGGCTGCGAATCCTCGATCAACCTGATTCCGCATACGGTCGAGGTCACGATGCTGCGGTATATAAAGGCCGGTGACATGGTCACTCTCGAAGTCAACATGATTGCGCGGCATGCGGAGCGGATGCTCACTTCGACGCAGGATATCCCAAAGTCGTTGAAATGATTCGATTGCTCAGTCCGACTCTTCTACACACTGGAATCGCTGACGATACCTGAAAATCTGACATGGCGTGCAACACTGACGCCATGCCTACTCAATTGCAGCACACGTGGGAATAGCTACGTTAGCTCAGCTTGCTTCGGCAACTATCGTCGGGCATTCCACCTTCACGACGGAAAAAAGAGCGATCGCTTCATTCTAAAAACATCATCCCCCCACTCAACAGATTCCATTCTCAACTCACCACGTATCGCATTGATCACCTTCAACAAAACATCACCGTCCTCTATCTCAGCGAGCTGAACAGAATAAAGTACGCCAGCAACCAAGCTCAATGCGGTCCCAAATGCTGATACAGCCCCAATACACCCAAGTATCGCAACCGGAACATAATTCTGCTCAATCAACTCGGCTACGCCATACCCCTTAACCGGATGCATCGCAACGTTAATCAGTGAGACGATATTTTTCGGAGCATCCTCCTGTGCCTGCTGGTTAAGCCAACCGAAGGCGAGGAAGCACTGGCATGCCACGACGGTGCACGCAGCGCCTAGCGCTGATACCGCTCGGATTACTACGTAATGGATTCGCTGCGCCGGTCCGGCCTCCCGCCAAAATCGAAAAAGTCGGCCGCGTCGTTCTAGTTTTCGCAGATATCTTTTGTTTTTTCGGTTCTCATCGATAGCGACGCCCTTAGCTACACGCCAGACCCCAAACATCAGGCGCACGCTGAACGCGACAGCCACAGTAGCCAAGATGGAGCCGATGGCCCCAAGAATAATCGTATGCGTGGCATTTGAAGGATCGAACCAAGGAAACAACGTCCGATTGAGCCAAGCCGTGCCAGTTGAAAAGGTGGAGTTCACAAAAAATGCAGCAACCGAAAAATATAATCAGACCATTGTAGCGGCAGCAAAGTTACAGGAGGTAGATAGCGGCCGGTACCACTCGGCGATATTGAACCGCATGACGAGGTCAGCTCTGCTCCGGTGGACGACTTCAGGCTTCAAGTCAACGTCGGCTCGGGCGCCACTCTCACCGGGGCGAAGATTTTCGGATAAGCGGCCAGCCCGGGCGCGATCAGGTAATCACTATTTGCCTCTTCTCGGAACAATCCAACAACGACTTGCACTGACATGAAAGCGCAACGGCATTTCTGGTGGTATTCGAGCCCCTGCCGATGTGCTACAAACGTTTCCCGCAACACTCAACATAATCGCGGGACGTGCATCAGGACTCCTCGTGCCAGCGGCCTCCGAAGTCGCGGCTGACGGCCCGACGCACGGACCTGAAAGGCCACCGCCTTTCATCACCCGTTTTCCGCCGATTATCGGCATTCTGCCGGCGATCAGGCACTCCCCACTCGCGCGCCAGAATCGTCCCAAGCAACTGTCGCGCATGCTCGCGCGCCGTACGCTCGGCACCGTCCGCATCGCACTTCTCGATCATGTCGAATACCTGCGTGGTGCCGGCGAGGCCCGGTTTCCGGTGCGATCGGGCGACGGCGTGGCACCCACCGGCCCATCATTCACCCGACTCCTGGCCGAATGGCCAACGACGCGCACGGGTCATGCCGCCGCGCTAAGATGCGTCGACAGCGGATTCAACGCCGCAACGCACGGCGTGCCGCGTACCGGTCACCCTCTTCCTCAAGGAGTCGTCCCCATGTCCATCTCGATGTACCAGGCTTCGCTGCCCGTGCTGATCCGTGGCCTGACCAACCTGCAGCACATCCTCGGCAAGGCGCAGGCGCATGCGGCCGAAAAGCAGATCGATCCGTCGGTGTTCGTCGGCGCCCGCCTGTACCCGGACATGCTGCCGCTCGTCCGCCAGGTCTACATCGCGACCGACACGGCCAAGGGTTGCGCCGCGCGCCTCGCCGATGTCGAGATCCCGAGCTACCCGGATGTCGAGCAGACCTTCGACGAACTGCACGCACGCATCCAGAAGACGATCGACTACCTGAAAAGCTTCGACGCCGCGCAGATCGACGGCAGCGAGGCGCGCCAGATCGTGCTGAAGATGCGCGTCGGCCCGATCGAGTTCAGCGGCCAGTCGTACCTGCTGAATTTCGTGCTGCCCAATTTCTTCTTCCATGTGACGACCGCGTACGACATCCTGCGCCACAGCGGCGTCGAACTCGGCAAGCTCGACTACCTGGGCGGGCGCGACCAGCACGCGTGACGCGCGGCCGGGCAAAGCCCGGCCTGCCA
>NZ_JAAGPE010000318.1:0-9855 GCF_017104605.1 Burkholderia sp. Ac-20384
TGGCCGTTTCGACCAGCACGCGATAGTCGAGCACCGGCGCGGGCGGCGCGAACACGACCGTCTCGGACGACGCGTTCAGCATCACGAGCAGCGCCTCGGTGCGCCCGGTGCGGCCCGTGCCGACGCGCCGCATCGTCAGCGCGCGGCGCTCGCGGTCCTGCCACGCGGGCACGGTCATCGCGTGGCCGTGCTCGTCGAACCAGTCGATCTCGGCCATGCCCGGCGTGGCGTCGCGGTCGCCCGACGGATAGCGCGGCGTGGACATCACCGGATACATGCGCCGCAGCGCGGCGAGCCGCGACACGAAGCGCATCAGCGTCACCGCTTCGTCGCTGCGCGCCAGATCCCAGTCGAGCCACGACAGCTCGTTGTCCTGGCAGTACGCGTTGTTGTTGCCGTGCTGCGTGCGGCCGAACTCGTCGCCGGCCACCAGCATCGGCGTGCCGAGCGCGGTAAACAGCGTCGCGAGCATCGAGCGGGCGACACGCGCGCGCACCGCGCGGATCGCCGCATCGTCGCTCGGCCCTTCGACGCCCCAGTTCGCGCTGCAGTTGTCGTCGCGGCCGTCGCGGTTGTCCTCGCCGTTCGCGTCGTTGTGTTTCGCCGAATACGACACGAGATCGGCGAGCGTGAAGCCGTCATGCGCGGTGACGAAATTGACCGACGCCCACGTGTGGCGCCGCTCGTGGTTGAACAGGTCGGCCGACCCCGCGAGGCGCGCGGCGAGCTCCGGCCGCTGGCCCGCGTCGCCGCGCCAGAAGCGCCGCACGGTGTCGCGAAAGCGGTCGTTCCACTCGGCAAAGCCGGGCGGGTGGCGGCCGAGCTGGTAGCCGCCGAGGCCGAGATCCCACGGCTCGGTGATCAGCTTGCGCTGTGCGAGCACCGGGTCCTGCCGCAACGCGTCGAAAAACCCCGCGCCCGGATCGAAGCCGTGTTCCTCGCGGCCCAGCGTCACGCCGAGGTCGAAACGGAAGCCGTCGACGTTGAACGCGGTGGCCCAGTAGCGCAGCGAATCCATCACCATCTGCACGACGCGCGGATGCGACAGGTTCAGCGTGTTGCCGCAGCCGGTCTCGTCGACATGAAAGCGATGGTCGTCCGGCATCAGCCGGTAGTAGCTCGCGTTGTCGAGGCCGCGCCACGACAGCGTCGGGCCGAGCTCGTTGCCTTCACACGTATGGTTGTAGACGACGTCGAGCACGACCTCGATGCCGGCCGCATGCAACTGGCGGATCGCGATGCGCATTTCGTCGAGCCGCCGCGTCGCGAGATACGCGGGCTCCGGCGCGAAGAACGCGGCCGTGTCGTAGCCCCAGTAGTTGCGCAACCCGCGGTTCACGAGCGCGCGCTGCTGCAGGAACGCGTGGACGGGCAGCAGCTCGACGGTCGTCACGCCGATCGACAGCAGGTGATCGATGAACGCCGGATGCGCGAACGCCGCGAACGTGCCGCGTTCGGGCGGGCGCAGCCCGGCGCGGCGCATCGACGCGCCGCGCACGTGGGTTTCGTAGATCACCGTGTTGCGCCACGATACGCGCGGGCGCCGGTCGGTGCTCCAGTCGAATGCCTCGTCGACCACCACGCACTTCGGCATCGCGGGCGCCGAGTCGCGGCGGTCCATCGACAGGTCCGCGCGGTTCGAATGCAGGCGATAGCCGAACAGCGCGTCCGACCAGCGGAACTGGCCGACCAGCTTGCGCGCGTACGGGTCGAGCAGCAGCTTGGTCGGGTTGAAGCGATGGCCGTGTTGCGGCTGGTACGGGCCGTCCGCGCGAAACCCGTACACGGTGCCCGGATGCGCGTTGGGCAGGTAGCCGTGCCAGATCTCGTCGGTGCATTCGGGCAGGTCGAGGCGCGCGAGTTCCTTGCGGCCGGTGGGATCGAACACGCACAGCTGGATGCGCTGCGCGTGCGCGGAAAATACCGCGAAGTTGGTCCCGAGGCCGTCCCAGGTCGCGCCGAGCGGGTAGCTGCGGCCGGATTCGAGACGGGCGGGCAGGGCGGTCGGCATGGGGGGATCTCCGTGTCGAGGGCGCGGGAATTCAGGCGGGGCGCAGCCACAGCGTCGCGAGCGGCGGCAGGCGCAGCAGCGCCGACCACGCTTCGCCGTGCGCGGGCACGGCCTCGGCCCACACGGCGCCGTCGTTGCCGGCGTTGGTGCCGCCGTACGGCGCGGCATCGGTGTTCATCAGCTCGCGCCACTGCCCGGGTGCGGGCAGGCCGACGCGGTAGCTTGCGCGCGGCACCGGCGTGAAGTTGCAGACGGCGACCACGAGGTGTCCGGCGTCGTCGCGGCGCGCGAACGCGAACACGCTGTTGTCGCGGTCGTCGCCGATCAGCCAGGAGAAGCCCGCCGCGTGACAGTCGAGCGCGTGCAGCGCCGGTTCGGCCGCATACGTGCGGTTCAGGTCGCGTACGAGCCGCTGCACGCCGCGATGCGCGGGCGCATCGAGCAGGTCCCAGTGCGGTGTCGCGTCGTGCGCGAACTCGGCCCATTGCGCGAATTCGCTGCCCATGAACAGCAGCTTCTTGCCGGGGTGTGCCCACATGAAGCCGAAGTACGCGCGCAGCGTCGCGAGCCGCTGCCACGCGTCGCCCGGCATCTTCGCGACGAGCGAGCCCTTGCCGTGCACGACCTCGTCGTGCGACAGCGGCAGCACGAAGCACTCGGAGAACGCGTACACGAGCCCGAACGTCATCCGGTCGTGGTGATAGCGGCGATGCACCGGGTCTTCGCGCACGTACGCGAGCGTGTCGTGCATCCACCCCATGTTCCACTTGAAGTCGAAGCCGAGCCCGCCGTCGCCGGTCGGCGCGGTGACGCCCGGCCACGCGGTGGATTCCTCCGCGACGGTGACGACGCCGGCCGGCGCGGCCGCACCATGCAGCGTGTCGTTCAGCATGCGCAGGAACGCGACCGACTCGAGGTTCTCGCGGCCGCCGTGCACGTTCGGCACCCATTCGCCTTCCGCGCGCGAATAGTCGCGGTACAGCATCGACGCAACCGCGTCGACGCGGATGCCGTCGACGTGATACCGGCGCGCCCACGCGAGCGCCGACGCGGCGAGGAACGCGCCGACTTCCGTGCGCCCGACGTTGAACACACAGGTGTGCCAGTCGGGATGCAGTCCTTCGCGCGGGTCGGCGTGCTCGTACAGCGCGGTGCCGTCGAACTGCGCGAGGCCGTGCGGATCGTCGGGGAAGTGCGCGGGCACCCAGTCGACGAGCACGCCGATGCCGGCCGCATGCGCGCGGTCGACGAAGCGGGCGAAGCCGTCGATCGGCCCGAAGCGCGCGGACGGCGCGAACTGCGCGAGCGGCTGGTAGCCCCACGAACCGCCGAACGGATACTCGGCGATCGGCATGAACTCGACGTGCGTGAAGCCCATCCCCTGCACGTACGGAATCAGCCGCTCGGCGAGTTCGTCCCACGTCGCGCTGCGGTTCATCTCCTCGGGCACGCGCTGCCACGATTCCGCATGCACCTCGTAGATCGACCACGGCACGCGGTAGCGGTCGGCGCGCGGCCGCGCGTGCATCCAGCCTTCGTCGTGCCACGCGAACGCGTCGAGCGCCGCGACATCGGCGACCACGGATGCCGTGCGTGGCGGCGCTTCGGTTGCGCGTGCGCACGGATCGGACTTGTGCGGCAACACGCGCCCGTCGGCCGCGCGCAACTCGTACTTGTAGCACTCGCCTGCGCCGATGCCCGGTACGAACAGCTCCCACACGCCCGACGGCCGGCGCAACCGCATCGGATGGCGGCGGCCGTCCCATCCGTTGAAATCGCCGACCACCGACACGCGCTGCGCATTCGGTGCCCAGACCGCGAAGCGCACGCCGTCGGTGTCGTCGATGCGCGCGGGCGTCGCGCCGAGACAGTCGAGCACGGCGGCCGGGTCGCCGGCGGAGAAGCGCGCGAGCACCGCGTCGTCGAGCAGCGTGCCGAACGCATACGCGTCGTCGATCACCTGCCGCGCGTCCGGCCAGTCGATCGCGAGCAGGTAGTGAGGGGCGCCACCGTTGCGCGGGATCGTCCCCGCGAAGCAGCCGGCGCGATCGACGCACGCGAGCGTGCCGAGTTCGGCGCCTTCCGGCGACAGCGCATGCACGCTCTTCGCGCCGGGCAGCACCGCGCGCACGACGACCCGGCCCGTCTGTCCATGCGGGCCGAGGCACGCGAACGGATCGGGATGGCGGCCGGCGAGCAGCGCATCGATATCGGATCGTTCGAACAGCGTGTCGGTCATGGCGTGTCTCCGTCGTCGGATGCGGCGCCGCCATCGAGCAGCCGTTCGACCAGCGCCGCGAGCCCGCCGACCGGCACGCTCAGCCAGTCGGGCCGGTTCGCGGCTTCGTAGCACAGCTCGTACGACGCCTTGTCGATCAGGAACAGCGCGAGCAGGCGATCGGCGTAGCGCGGATCGACGAAACGCGCGGGGGCGAGTTCGGCGGCCGCGCGATAGCAGTCGACGAAGCGGTCGGCGGCAGCCTGCCCGAAGCGGTCGAACAGCGCGCGCTTGCGGCCGGCCGCCTGCGGCGGCGCCTTCTCGATCGCGAATTGCGCGATTGCGCTCACATACGACAGTGACCGCAGCAGGCCGGCCACGTCGCGCAGCGGATGCGATTTCGCGCGGCGCCGCTCGAGCGGGCGTGCCGGCTCGCCTTCGAAGTCGATCAGCAGCGCGTCGCCCTGCACGTCGAGCACCTGGCCCAGATGGAAATCGCCGTGGATCCGGATGCATTGCGCATCGAGCGTGCGCGGCACGAGCTCGCCGAGCGCGCGCACGGCCGCATCGCGCGACGCGAGCAGCGTGTCGGCCGCCGCGCGCATCGCGGGATCGAGCGCATCGAGCCGCGTGTGCAGCACGTCGAGCGCGTGTTCGAACGACGCGATCGCGTCCGCGCACCAGCCGTCGACGTGTTCGGGCGTCGCGTGCTCCGGTGCGAACGCCGGATCGTCGGACGGCTGCGCGAGCGCGACGTGCAGCTGGCCCAGCCGCGTGCCGATGATCCCCGCGAACGCCGCATAGCCGAGCAGCGCGTCGGGTTCCTCGTCCGTTTCGTCGGGCTCTTCTTCGTCGGCGGCCGGCAGCGCGAGCTCGTCCACCGCGCGGCGCAGGAAATCGAACGAGCGCGTCCACGCATCGCCCTGGTTGTCGGCGTAGCGCTGCAGGATCGCGACCGTATGCGGCGTGCCGTCCGGATCGACGTGCACGACTTCACCGGCGAGCGTCGCGGTGTTCGGGTAGCCGATCCGCGTCAGGTAACGGCTCATTTCCGCTTCCGGATGCACGCCGTGCGCGACCTTGCGCACCAGCTTCAGCACGATCGCGTCGCCGATCACGAGCGAGCTGTTGCTCTGCTCGGCCGCGAGCCAGCGCACGTCGGCGTCGTCGCCGGGATCGAGCGCGGCGAGCGCGTCTTCCGGCAGGAACGCGAGCCGGCCGCCGTCGGAGGTCGGCACCGTCGCGCCGTCGCGCAGCTTGCGCAGCATCCCGTGTGCGAACGCCGGCAGCGCGAACGCGTCGGTCAGGTAGCCGACTGAATGGCCGCGCCGCACGCGCGCCAGCGCGAGCTGCGCGAACAGCGGCTGCGAGGTTTCACCGCCCCACGCGGCCGCGAGCGGCACGACGTAGCGTTCGACGTCGCCCGGCTCATCGGATTCGACCCACGCCTCCGCATACTGGAACGGTTCGCCCGGCATCGGCGTGACGACGTTCAGCCGGGCTGCGCCGATCGTACGGTCCTTCGACGCGAACCAGCGCCGCCGCGCAAGCCACGACGGCAACGCGTCGTGCGCGAGCACGTGCAGCTGGTCGATATCCGGCCGTGCATCGCCGCGCCGCATCACGAGCGTCACGTATTCGGGCAACGGCTCCGCATGCGGTTGCCGCCACGACGGCTCGCGGCCGTGCTCGGCCAGCACGAACCACAGGAATCCGTACGGCGGGAAGGTGAGGAGATACGGGAGCTGGCCGATCGGCGGAAACGGCGAATCCGACGTCATCTCGATCGGCACGCGGCCCGCGAATTCGGACAGGTCGAGCTCGACGGCCTGCGACGCGCGCGACAGGTTCGCGACGCACAGCACCGGATCGTCGCCGTCCAGCTCGCGCAGGTACGCGAGCACCTTGCGGTTCTCCGGGCGCAGGAAGCGGATCGTGCCGCGCCCGAACGCCTGCGACGCGCGGCGCGTCGACAGGATGCGGCGGGTCCAGTTCAGCAGCGAATGCGGGTCGCGCGTCTGCGCCTCGACGTTGACCGCGTCATAGCCGTACAGCGAACCCATCACCGGCGGCAGCACGAGCAGTTCGGGATCGGCGCGCGAGAAGCCGCCGTTGCGGTCCGACGACCACTGCATCGGCGTGCGCACGCCGTCGCGATCGCCGAGGTGGATGTTGTCGCCCATCCCGAGCTCGTCGCCGTAGTAGATCACCGGCGTGCCCGGCATCGACAGCAGCAGCGAGTTGATCAGCTCGATGCGGCGCCGGTCGCGTTCCATCAGCGGCGCGAGCCGGCGCCGGATGCCGAGGTTCAGTCGCGCGCGCCGGTCGCTCGCATAGGTCTGCCACAGCAGGTCGCGCTCGGAGTCGGTGACCATCTCGAGCGTCAGCTCGTCGTGGTTGCGCAGGAACACGGCCCACTGATTGCTCGGCGCGAGTTCCGGCGTCTGCCGCATGATGTCGACGATCGGGAAGCGATCCTCGCTCGCGATCGACATGTAGATGCGCGGCATCAGCGGGAAGTGGAACGCCATGTGGCATTCGTCCTCGTCGCCGAAATATTCCTGCACGTCTTCCGGCCACTGGTTCGCCTCCGCGAGCAGCATCCGGTTCGGGTACTCGGCGTCGATCGTCGCGCGGATCCGCTTCAGGATCGCGTGCGTCTCGGGCAGGTTCTCGTTGTTGGTGCCCTCGCGCGCGACGAGATACGGCACCGCGTCGAGCCGCAGCCCGTCGATGCCGAGATCGAGCCAGAAGCGCATCACCTGCATCACCTCGCGCACGACGGCCGGGTTGTCGAAGTTCAGGTCCGGCTGGTGCGAATAGAAGCGGTGCCAGTAGTACTGGCCGGCGACCGGGTCGTGCGCCCAGTTCGACGTTTCCGTGTCGAGGAAGATGATCCGCGTGCCCGCGTATTTCGTGTCGGTGTCGGACCACACGTAATAGTCGCGATGCGTCGAACCCGGTTTCGCGCGGCGCGCGCGCTGGAACCACGGATGCTGGTCCGACGTGTGGTTGATCACCAGCTCGGTGATCACGCGGATGCCGCGCGCATGCGCTTCGCGGATGAAGCGCCGCACGTCGGCCAGCGTGCCGTAGTCGGGGTGCACGTCGCGGTAATCGGCGATGTCGTAGCCGTCGTCGCGGCGCGGCGACGGGTAGAACGGCAGCAGCCAGATCGTGTCGACGCCGAGTTCGGCGATGTAGTCGAGTTTCGCGATCAGGCCGGGGAAATCGCCGATGCCGTCGTTGTTCGAGTCGTAGAACGACTTCACGTGCACCTGGTAGATGATCGCGTCCTTGTACCACAGCGGATCGTCCGCGCAGAGCGCCGGCGCGCGGCGGCGTGCACGGCGCCGGCGTGGTGTACCGCCCGGCGCGAGCGACGGGAATTGCGCGCGGCGTACGTCGTCGAGGGAATCTTCGCGTTTCATCATCCGTGCCCTCCCGAAGGTGACCGGGCATCGCCCGGTTCGAGCGCCGCCGCCCGCGCGGCGCCTGGAGACGGCGTGAGCCGCCAGATTGCATACGGCCGCACATGCGGATCGAGCGACACGTACTGGCGATGCCCGCGCCAGGTTTCCGCATGCGTGGCGTCCTGCTCGAGCGCGTCGAGCGGTTCGCCGTCGACGAGCCCGAAGCCGCGCCACAGCGACGCATCGAGCGTGAAGTTCGCGACCTGCGGATGCCACGGGTCGGTGCTGATCGCGACGACGACCACGCTGTCGAACGCCGGCGTCGCCTTCACGAACACGAGCACCGTGTCGTTGTCCGCATCGGCGAACGTGAGGCCGAGATGCGTCTGCAGCGCCGGATGGGCGCGGCGCGCGCGGTTCAGCCGCGCGACCTCGGCGCCGATATGCGCGGCCTTGCTCCAGTCGCGTGCACGCAGCTCGTACTTCTCCGCGTTCGCGTATTCCTCGCTGTCGGGCAGCGGCGCCGATTCGCCGAGCTCGAAGCCCGAGTACAGGCCCCATGAGCCGGCCAGCGTCGCTGCGAGCGCCGCGCGGATCACGAACTGCGTGCGCGGCGCATTCTGCAGGTGGCGCGGGTTGATGTCGGGCGTGTTGACGAAGAAGTTCGGCCGGAAGAATTCGCGTGCGGGGCCGGTCGTCAGCTCGGTCAGGTAGTCGATGAATTCGCGCTTCGATTCGCGCCACGTGAAGTACGTGTACGACTGCGAGAAGCCGACCTTCGCGAGCCGAACCATCATCCCCGGCCGCGTGAACGCTTCGGACAGGAACACGACGTCCGGATGCCGGCCGCGCACGTCGTCGATCATCCACGCCCAGAACGGCAACGGCTTCGTGTGCGGATTGTCGACGCGGAAGATCCGCACGCCGGCGTCGACCCAGAACAGCACGGCATCGCGCAACGCGAGCCACAGGTCGGGCAGTGCGTCCGGCGCGTAAAAATCGGGGTTCACGATGTCCTGGTAGCGCTTCGGCGGATTTTCCGCGAAGCGCAGCGAGCCGTCCGGCCGCCACGCGAACCAGCCCGGATGCGCGGCGAGCCACGGATGGTCGGGCGAGCACTGGATCGCGAAATCGAGCGCGATCTCGAGCCCGTGGCCGCGCGCGGCATCGACCAGCGCGCGGAACGCATCGAGCGTGCCGAGCTGCGGATGCACGGCCGTGTGGCCGCCGTCCGGCGAGCCGATCGCGTACGGGCTGCCGACGTCGTCGGGGCCGGCCTTCAGGCTGTTGTTGCGCCCCTTGCGCGCGGTCGTCCCGATCGGGTGGATCGGCGGGAAATACAGCACGTCGAAACCCATGTCGCGGATGCGCGGCAGGTGCGCGATCACATCGTCGAACGTGCCGTGCCGGTGTGGATCGTCGCTCGCCGAGCGCGGAAACATCTCGTACCAGCTGGAGAAGCGCGCCGCGCGGCGCTCGACGTCGACCGGGAAGGTCGTGTCATCGTGCGTGACGAACGGGCGATAGCGCAGCGCCGCGAACGCATCGGCAAGCGGCGTCGCGCCGAGTTGCGCGAGCCGCGCGTCGGCCGGTGCGTCCTTGAATTCGGCGACCAGTTGTTTCATCTGCGTGAGTGCGCGCGCATCGAGCGGATCGGCGAGCTTGAGCGCGGTCGCGAGCAGCAGCTGCGCTTCGCGCAGTTCGAGCGTCACGTCCTGGCCGGCCGCGTGTTTCTTCGCGACATCGTGGACGAGCGACGCCCAGTCGTCGCGCCACGCGAGCACGCGAAACTCGTGGCGGCCGAGCCGGTCGAGCGCGACGCGCGCATGCCAGCCGTCGTTCGGTTCGGCTTCGAACGGGATTTCGCGCCAGTCGTCGTCGCCGGCAGCGCGCCATTGCAGTGCCGCCGCGAGATGCGCGTGCCCGTCGGTGAAGATCGACGCGTGGACGACGAGCGTCTCGCCGATCACGCGCTTGACCGCGAAGCGGCCGCCGTCGACCGACGGCTCGACGCGCTCGATCGCGATCCGTTCGGCCGCGAGCGCCGCGGACAGCGCAGCGCGCTCGTGGGTGGCGTCGCCGCGGGTCGTGACGGGCGGCGCCTGCCATGCATGCAGCAGTGCGTAGGCGCCGGGCTCGAGCGTGAACGGTTCGAGCGCGGCCGGCGGGTGGGTTTGCGCAGCGTCGGGCGTGGCGACGCGCGTGAATCCGCC
>NZ_JAAGPE010000319.1:0-9854 GCF_017104605.1 Burkholderia sp. Ac-20384
CGTCGCATGGGCCGCACGCGCGCAACGCGACAGCGCCCGCGCGGGTCCGGCCCGCGTGGGCGCGAGAATCGCGAGCCTCGGCTATGCGGTGCCGGGCACCGTGCTCGCGATCGGCCTGCTGATCCCGTTCGCGGCGGCCGACCGGCTGTTCGGCGCGGTGCTCGGCCTCGACGGGCTGCTGCTGATGGGGTCGGCCGCTGCGCTCGTGATCGCCTATACCGTGCGCTTTCTCGCGATCCCGGCCGGCAGCATCGAAGCCGGCCTCGCGCGTATCCCGCCGTCGCTCGAACAGGCGTCGCGCTCGCTCGGCGAGACGGCCGGCGGCACGCTGCGCCGCGTGCACCTGCCGCTGCTGCGGCCCGCGCTCACGACGAGCGCGCTGCTGGTATTCGTCGATGCGATGAAGGAATTGCCGGCGACGCTGCTGCTGCGTCCGCTGAACTTCGACACGCTCGCGACCTGGCTGTATGCGGAAGCCGCGCGCGGCACCTACGAGGAAGGCGCGGTCGCCGCGCTCGCGATCGTGCTGGCCGGGCTGGTGCCCGTGATCCTGCTCGCCCGCACCCGCCACAAGATCGGAGCCTGACACCGTGAACCTGCTCGAACTCGATGACCTCTGCCTCGCGTACGACACGCCGCACGGCCGCCGCACGGTGGTCGACGGGCTGAGCCTTGCACTGCCGCGCGGCGACATCGGCTGCCTGCTCGGCGCGTCCGGCTGCGGCAAGACCACCGTGTTGCGCGCGATCGCCGGCTTCGAACCGGTGCGCATGGGGCGCATCGTGCTGGACGGCGCGCCCGTCGCGGCGCCGTCGCTCGACGTGCCGCCCGAGCGGCGCCGCATCGGCATGATGTTCCAGGACTACGCGCTGTTCCCGCACCTGAGCGCGGCGGACAACGTCGCGTTCGGCCTGCGGCGCATGCCGAAAGCCGAACGGCGCATGCGCGTCGCGGAGATGCTCGATCTTGTCGGCCTCGCCGATTCCGGCAGCGCCTATCCGCACGAACTGTCGGGCGGCCAGCAGCAGCGCGTCGCACTCGCGCGTGCGCTCGCGCCGTCGCCGGAGCTACTGCTGCTCGACGAGCCGTTCTCGAATCTCGACGTCGATACGCGCGAGCGACTCGCGTTCGAACTGCGCGACATCCTGAAACGCACGGGCCACACCGCGATCCTCGTCACGCACAACCAGGCCGAAGCATTTGCGATCGCCGACCGGATCGGCGTGATGAAGGACGGCCAGCTCGCGCAATGGGATACGCCGTACGCGTTGCATCACCATCCGGCCAGCCCGTTCGTCGCGGATTTCGTGCGGCGCGACGCGCTGGCCGACGAACGCGCGCGTGCACTGGCGCGCGGCCGCTGAACTCGCGGGCGCGATGCGCGCCCGCGTCGTTTCATTGCCGCGCTTCGTTGCCGCCTTTCGTTGCCGCGTCAGGCCGGCTCCGCAAGATCGCGCACGGGCAGCGCGGTCGAATACTTGATCTGCTCCATCGCGAACGACGAGCTGACGTCGAACAGCGGCACCGCGCGAATCAGCTGCTTGTAGACGCGGTCGTAATCGTCGATGCCGGCCACCACGACGCGCAGCAGGTAATCGGTCTCGCCGCTCATCCGGTACACCTCGACCACTTCCGGCATGTCGCGCACGGCCTGCGTGAAACGCTGCGCCCATTCCTCGGTGTGCTGGTTCGTACGGATCGCGACGAACACGGTCGTGCCGACCCCGAGCTTGCGCGGATCGCACAGCGCAACCTGCGCGCGAATCGCGCCGGTTTCCTTGAGCCGCTGCACGCGCTTCCAGCACGGCGTCTGCGACAGGTTCACGCGCTGTGCCAGTTCCGCGATCGGCAGCGTGGCATCCGCCTGCAACAGCTCCAGCAGCTTGCGATCGATGGCGTCCATTTCTCCAGTCCCTCGTAGATAGAAATTTATTCTATTCATCCTGCACAACGGGGAACAATATGGAAACGGCTTCACCGCGTCGACCGGTATAAATACCGATCCGGCACCCGCTCGAAACGAACGATGCTGCCGGTACGCGGCATGCACCAAATGAAACAGGCGATCCCGCCCGTGAAGGTGGAATCGCCCGTGGTTCCTGCACGTCGCAGCCGGCCCGGCGCCTGCGCGCCACTGGCCGGCGCACCGCTCAATACGCGACCGTCGCGATCTCGCGCACGAAGCTGTCTTGCTCGAGCGCGTCGACGAACGCGATCGCGTAGTCTTCCGCCGAGATCTTGCTGTTGCCTTGGGCGTCCACGATCAACTTGCCGACGCCCGTGCGGAACGTGCCCGTGCGCTCGCCCGGGGCGATCAGCGCGGCCGGCGCAAAGAACGTCCAGTCGAGATCGCCGACCGTCTTCAGGTAGTCGAACGCGTCGCGATGCGCGAGTGCGACCGCCTTGTACGCTTCAGGGAAACCTTCGCTGTCGACGAGATGCTTGCCCGGTGCGACTTCGAGCGAACCGGCACCGCCCACCACCACGAGCCGCTTCAGCCCGGCCTGGCGCGCGCCGGCGACCAGCGCCTTCGCCGCCGCGACAACCTTCGCTGCATCGTCCTGCTTCGGACCGTACGCGCTTGCGACGACATCATGGCCCGGCAGCGCGGCCGCGATGCTGGCCGCGTCGAACAGGTCGGCCGCCTTCGCGGTGATGCCCTCGCCGGCTGCACCCGGATTGCGCGACAGCGCGGTCACGCGATGGCCGCGTCGTGCGGCTTCTGCGGCGATGCGCGAGCCGATCGTGCCGGTGGCGCCGAACAGCGCGATATTCAAAGTACGTTGCGTCATATCGATTCTCCAGTAAGAAAAATATGTAACACATTTAATTACATATAAGACCGAAAAAAACGGGGCAAAGCCCCCGTTGCGCCGGTCGCCGCGCCTCTCGCGCCGTCCGGCTTCCTGCCCTGCCGCCGGTCACCCGCCGGCGCGTGCCGCCTGTTGCGTGCGCTGCTCCAGATCCAGCACGTCGGCCGTGACGTCGGCCAGCGTGCGCGTGCCAAGCGATGCTTCCATCGCACGCTGAGCGTCGCCGATGTAGTCGATCAGCGCGCCCTGGATGTGCCGCCCGACGAGACACGCGGGATTCGGCGCCTCACGGTGCAGCGCAAACAGTTGCGCATCGTCGACCGCACGATACACGTCGAGCAGCGTGATCGCGCCGGGCTCGCGCGCCAGCAGCGCACCGCCGCCCGCGCCCAGTTGCGACGTGGTCAGCCCTGCGGCCGCCAGCATCGACAGCAACCGGCGGATCAGCGCCGGATTCGTGTTCACGCTGCCCGCGATGATGTCGGACGACAGCGGCACGCCTTCCTGCATCGACAGCAAGGCAAGCACGTGGACGGCAAACGCGAACCGGCTGCTGGTATTCATTCCTGACTCACTTGACGACGCCGGCCCATCCTGCGGCCGGCGACATGTGTAACTACTATAATTACATTTCGCGGATTATGCAAGCCCGCGTCACTCTCCGCTCGCGGGCTTGGCGCCCGACGCGTTCTGCTGGCTCCACTGCTGGAGCTTCTTGCCAGCTTCGGCGATCTTCGCGCCGGCTTCGGAAGCCGCATGCGCGACGACCGCGGACGCGGCCGCGTCGATCTGCGCCTGCGCGGCGGACGCGAGGCCGCTCGCGGACAGCGGCGGCACGGCCGACGCCGCGGACGCGATGCCGGCCTTCGCGGCATTGAGCTGCTGGTTGACGGTGCTCGCCACCTGGTCGAGCGCCTTGGCCGCGTTGTTCGCGGCATCGGCGGCCGCACTCGCGGCCGTATCGGGTTGCGTGACCGGCGTACTGGACTTCTCGCAGCCCGCGAGCAACAGCAGCGCACCGGCGGCCACGGCCACCAGTACGGACCCGGGCACGCGACGCGCCCGCGTTGTCTTCATGTTCATCAGCAATCTCCGGCCGCGCGTCGCACGGCCTTGTGGTTGGACCGACGTCGATGATACCGCCTGTGGAACAGGGCCAATCACGCACCGTCATTAAAAATGGCTTTCAATTTCGGACTCGTCTGATTCAATCGCACACGCGAGGACACTAAAGTGGGCACGCTTCAATCCGCTCTGGACGTGCCCCCTTTTTCTCATGGATTTCCTCATCGACTGGTTCATCGCCCTGGCCGCCGTGCTCGCCGCCACCCTGTTCCTGTGCCTGCGCGCGCCGTCGGCGCGCCGCCTGGCCGAATCCGGCCGCCCGCGCCGCGTCGCGTCCGCGCGCCGGCTCACGCAGGCCGTGATCGGCTTCTGGACGGCCGCGCTGATCGTCGCGGAAGGCATCCTCGGCCCCACTGCCGACGGCCAGTCGCTTGCGGGCTTCGCGGCGCTCGCATTTGCCGCGCTCGGGCTGACAACCGTCGCCGCATACTGGTCGGCGTGCGCGCTGCGGCTGCGCCGTACGCCGCCGCTGTTCCCGCGCCACTGACGCGCCGGAACGGTGCGCAGCGACGCACCGTCGCGCACCGTCGCGCACCACGACGCACCACACCGCACCAATCGGCACATCGCACGCACCAGTTCCGCACGCGCCGCACCACACGCGTGCAATCGGTATCACGTCGCACCCGCGCCGGCCGCGCCCCCTTCCCGTGCACGATTCACCGGATTGCCGCACCACACGGTGTCGAAGCACCAACTCCACGCAGCCGTTCACCAAGTTGGCTCGATACTTGCATTCCTTGCCCGTTTTTTGCGCAAGGAAGCCACGGCATGGATGGTCTGAAATCCGGCGTCGACACACTGTTCCTGTTGATCGGCGCCGTCATGGTGCTCGCGATGCACGCGGGCTTTGCATTTCTCGAACTCGGCACGGTCCGCAAGAAGAACCAGGTCAACGCGCTCGTGAAGATCCTGGTCGACTTCTCGGTGTCGACACTCGCGTACTTCTTCATCGGGTACACGATCGCGTACGGCGTCGAGTTCTTCGACGACATCGGCACGCTGTCGCAGCACAGCGGCTACGCGCTCGTGCGCTTCTTCTTCCTGCTGACCTTCGCGGCGGCGATTCCCGCGATCGTGTCCGGCGGCATCGCCGAGCGCGCGAAGTTCAATCCGCAGCTCGTCGCGACGCTGATCATCGTCGGCTTCATCTATCCGTTCTTCGAAGGAATCGCCTGGAACAACCGCTTCGGCGTGCAGGCCTGGCTCACGCACGCGTTCGGTGCGCCGTTCCATGATTTCGCGGGCTCCGTCGTCGTGCACGCGTTCGGCGGCTGGGTCGCGCTGCCGGCCGTGCTGCTGCTCGGCGCGCGCCACGGCCGCTATGCGAAGGACGGCCGGATCGCCGCGCACCCGCCGTCGAACATCCCGTTCCTCGCGCTCGGCGCGTGGGTACTCGCGGTCGGCTGGTTCGGCTTCAACGTGATGAGTGCGCAGACGCTCGACAAGATCAGCGGCCTCGTCGCCGTGAACTCGCTGATGGCGATGGTCGGCGGCACGCTCGCCGCGTGGATGGCCGGCCGCAACGACCCGGGCTTCACGTACAACGGGCCGCTCGCGGGCCTCGTCGCGGTGTGCGCGGGCTCCGACGTGATGCACCCGATCGGCGCACTGGTCACGGGTGCCGCGGCCGGCGCACTGTTCGTCGCGATGTTCACCTGCGTGCAGAACAAGTGGCGCATCGACGACGTGCTCGGCGTGTGGCCGCTGCACGGCATGTGCGGCGCGCTCGGCGGCCTTGCTGCCGGCGTGTTCGGCCTGCCCGCGCTCGGCGGTCTCGGCGGCGTGTCGTTCATGTCGCAACTCGTCGGCACGCTCGGCGGCATCGCGATCGCGACCGCGGGCGGCACGCTCGTCTACGGCGCGCTGAAAGCAACCGTCGGGCTGCGCCTCGATCGCGAAGCCGAGTTCGACGGCGCGGACCTGTCGATCCACCGCATCTCGGCAACGCCCGAACGCGATTGAGCGCCTGACGAACGTCCGACGCATTATTACGTTTTCAATTCAAAAAACTTTCATCTAGCGTCCTTACACTTCCGTCCAGTTTTCAATTTGCCTTCGCCGAGCTTGCTGACCGCCTGCCTCGCGAAGGCCATTCTTCCAACAACTGAAACTGGACACCACATGCCCGCGTTGCCCAATACTTCCCGTCGTCAGGCCCTGAAGATCCTCGCCGGCGCGCCGATGCTTCCGCTTTCCGGCCTCGCGCTGCCGGCCCTGCTGACGGGTTGCGGCGGCGACGACAATCCCGCGTCGACGCCGGCCCCGGTCGCCGCCGCGTACACGTCGGCGACGTTCTCGGCGATGGCCGCGCCCACGCTCGACAACGCGGCCGCGATGGCCACGACGACGGTCGGCTCGACGCTGTCGGTGTCGTTCTCGGACGGCTCGGCACGCAACTTCAAGCTGGCGTACCGGCCGTTCTTCGTGACGGGCGACCTGGTGCCCGACGGCAAGGGCGGCACGACGCTCGCGGGCGGCTACTACGACATCAACAACCAGCCGATCATCGATCGCTCGGTTGCCGGCAAGGAGCGCCAGTTCTATTCCGACTGCCCGGACGGCAGCTCGCTGCTGACGCTGAAGAACGCGAACGTGCCCGGCGTGAAGGGCAACACGGTGTTCGCCGTCGTGCAGTTCGAATACACGACCCGCGACCAGGCCAGCGCATCGCAGTACGGCCAGTTGCCGTCGCCGATCGCGGTGCTCACGCTCGACCAGGATCCGGCCAACGGCGCGCTGAAGGTCGTCAAGTACCACAACGTCGACACGTCGAAGGCGCACGGCCTGTGGATCACGTGCGGCGCGAGCCTGTCGCCGTGGGGCACGCACCTGTCGAGCGAAGAGTACGAACCCGACGCAACGAAGGTCGCGACCGACGCGCAGTTCAAGGCGTTCAGCAAGAACACGTTCGGCGGCGAGACGAAGGCGAACCCTTACCACTACGGCCACCTGCCCGAGATCACCGTGAATCCGGACGGCACCGGCACCGTGAAGAAGCACTACTGCCTCGGCCGCATCTCGCACGAGCTGATCCAGGTGATGCCGGACCAGCGCACCGTGATGATGGGTGACGACGCAACCAACGGCGGCCTGTTCATGTTCGTCGCCGACAAGGCGGCCGACCTGTCGGCCGGCACGCTGTACGTCGCGAAGTGGACGCAAACGTCGTCCGCCGGCGCGGGCACCGCGACGCTCACGTGGATCAGGATCGGCCACGCGACGAGCAGCGAGATCGAAGCGCTCGCGAACACGCTGAAGGCGTCGGACATCATGGACCTGACGACCACCGACCCGAACGATGCGAGCTACACGAAGATCCACTTCGGCGGCAAGTTCAACTGGATGCGTGTGAAGCCGGGGATGGAAAAGGCGGCCGCGTTCCTCGAGACGCACCGCTACGCGGCGCTGCTCGGCGGCAGCATGGGCTTCACGAAGCTCGAAGGCACGACCGTGAACGCGAAGGACAAGATCGTCTACACGGCGATGTCGCGGATCGAGACGTCGATGGTCAAGGGCAATGCGGTGTCGCGCGACGTCGCGGTCGACAAGAAGATCGCCGCGGGCGCCGTCTATGCACTGAACCTGAAGGGCAGCCAGCGCGACACGACGGGCAGCGCGATCGACAGCGAATGGGTGCCGGTCGACATGGGCGCGCCGGCCGCGCTGGTCGGCGAGGACCTCGCCGCCGCCGACGGGCTCGGCAACCTCGCGAACCCGGACAAGATCGCGAACCCGGACAACCTGAAGTTCTCCGAGAAGCTGCGCACGCTCTTCATCGGCGAAGACTCGGGCATGCACGTGAACAACTTCCTGTGGGCCTACAACGTCGACACGAAATCGCTCACGCGCGTGCTGTCGTGCCCGGCCGGCGCCGAATCGACGGGCCTGCACGCGGTCGACGAGATCAACGGCTGGACGTACATCATGAGCAACTTCCAGCACGCGGGCGACTGGGAATCGCCGCTGCACGACAAGGTCAAGCCGACGCTCGATCCGCTCGTGCGCGCGAACTTCAAGGACCGCTTCGGCGCCAGCGTCGGCTACCTGACGGCCGAGCAGACCAGCATCAAGCTCGCGAAGGCCTGACCGGACCACGCGAGGCGGGCCTGCGCCCCGGCCAGGCCCCTTTCTTCATCACCGTTCATTCGTCGGCGCTCCACGCCGTTTGATGCGCGATGCCCACTGCGGGCATCGCGCTTTTTTTTCGCCGGCGCACATGCAAAGCGCGCGCGCAAACAGCGGCCGCCTGCGTTCAAACAGGGGGTTTCGACGATCGGGGGATAATACGGGCCTGACGCGTCCGGGCGGGCGAGCAGAAAGACGGGCAAAAAAAAGCGCCACGGAGACCGTGGCGCTAAAAAAGTTCTAGCCATTCCGAGGGCCGTGCTAGAACCTGAGAGACTGCGCGAAACATCGTTGCCGGTTAAACTCTTGAAACGATGTTTCGAAAACGTGAGACATTCTTTCCGTTTCCGCCCGACAAGTCAAGCGGTATTTGCACCGGTTCATGCACTTTCTGGCAACGCTCATTTGAGCGTTTTCCTAATAAACCAAGGGTGAACCCGTAAAATATCATCCAATGACCGGTTCGCCAGCAGAACATGCATCCTTTGACAATACTCCTACAATACCAACAAAATTGAAATCGAGTTTCGGAATTAGAGAGAATCCCTCGTGTCGACAACTGTAACCCATCCCGCGTCGCGGGACCGTGAATCGTCGCCCGACGAGATCACCGCCCTCGCCCGCGGCCTCGCCGTGCTGCGCCGCATCGCGGCGGCCGACGCGCCCGTCAGCAACCGCGAGCTGACCGAACTGACCGGTATCCCGAAGCCGACCGTCTCGCGCATCACCGCGACGCTCGTCAGCGCCGGCTTCCTGTTCCAGTTGCCCGACAGCGAGCGCTTCGTGCTCACCGCGTCGGTGCTCGAACTGAGCCACGGCTTCCTCCGCAACTTCGACATCCGCGCGCGTTCGCGGCCGTTCATGATCGAACTGGCCGAACGCACGTCGCTGTCCGTGCACCTCGCGGTGCGCGACCGGCTCGACATGGTCGCGATCGACGTGATCCGGCCGCGCTCGGCCGTGCTCGTCACGCGCCTCGAAATCGGCTCGCGGATGGACATCGCGCGCACCGCCGTGGGCCGCGCGTATCTCGCCGCACTCGAGGAAGACGAACGCCGCCTGTTGCTCGAGTCACTGCGCACCACGGCGGGCGACGACTGGCCGCATGTGTCCGCCCGCCTGAACCCCGCGCTGGACGACGCGATGCGCGACGGCCACGCGATCGCGATCGGCGAATGGCGCGAGGGCCTGAATGCCGTCGCGGCCGGTTTCGTCGGCCCGTCGGGGCAGCGCTATTCGGTGAATTGCGGTGGCGCGTCGCACCAGTGCCCGCCCGAATGGCTGCACGAACACGTGGTGCCCGCGCTGCACGAATGCATCGCGAAAATCACCCGCGAGATCGGCGGCGCACCGGCTCGCCGCATCAGCGTGTAATCGTTTCGTCATCGTCCTGTCGCGTTCTGTAACGACCGTAACCCGTTGAAAGATAGACCACTGGACTGTAACGGGGACGGGACGTAGGATCATGCCCATCGTCGCGCCGCACTCGCGGTGCGCACCGCTCTTTTCCCGCGCAGACCGGCGGGGGCCCGGACCGAGCCGGGCGCCCCCTCCCGGCACCGCTCGCCCACGCGCAGCCCAGCAGTCCGATTTCCGGCCCGCCGCGCCGTCTTCCTGACAGAACACGATGGATAACGAACAAAAGCCCACGCCTCCTTCGAAAGATCCCGCGTCCCCCGCCGCGCGGCGCCCGCGCCGCACGCTGATGGCCGGCGCGCTCGCGGTCGTCGTCATCGGCGGCCTGCTGTGGTGGCATCCGTGGAATCGCACGCCGGCGGCCGGCAGTGC
>NZ_JAAGPE010000320.1:0-9696 GCF_017104605.1 Burkholderia sp. Ac-20384
AGCTCCGATCATGCCCGGCACGTTCGGCTCGCTGTTCGGCTGGCTCTCGTTCGTCGTGCTCAACCGCTACCTGACGGTGCCCGAATGGTGGGCGCTGATCGCGGTCGGCTTCGTGGCGGGCACGTGGCTCACCGGTTTCACCGCGAGGAAGATGGGCTCGGCCGATCCGGGCGCCGTCGTCTGGGACGAGATCGTCGCGATCTGGCTCGTGATGCTGTTCGTCACGCCCGCGACCTTCGTCGGCCAGCTGTGGACGTTCGTCGCGTTCCGCTTCTTCGACATGCTCAAGCCGCCGCCGATCCGCTATTTCGACCGCCGCCTGAAAGGCGGGCTCGGCATCATGGTCGACGACCTGGTCGCCGCGTTCATGACGCTGCTCGTGATCGCCCTGTGGCGCTCCGTCGTCGGCTGACCGATTTCCCGACTCCCGTTTCCCGACGCGCATGCCAACCGATTCCGTCGTCCATCAGCTTGCGATTCGCGCAGGCAACAAGTTGCGTGACGAGCACCTGGCGCTCGCCACCGCCGAATCCTGCACCGGCGGCATGATCGCCGCCGCGATCACCGACATTTCCGGCAGCAGCCAGTGGTTCGAGCGCGGCTTCGTCACGTACTCGAACCAGGCCAAGATCGAGATGATCGGCGTGCCGCCCGACCTGATCGACAAGCACGGCGCCGTCAGCGAGCCCGTCGCGCGTGCGATGGCCGAAGGCGCGCTGCGCAACAGCCGCGCGCAGGTCGCGCTGTCCGTCACCGGCATCGCAGGCCCCGCAGGCGGCAGCGAGAAGAAGCCGGTCGGCACCGTGTCGTTCGGCTGGAGCAACCGGCTGCATACCGACGTGGAGACGCTCGTGTTCAAGGGCGACCGCGACCAGATCCGCACGCAGGCGGCCGCGCACGCGCTGCGCGGGCTGCTGAAGCTGCTCGACGAGCGCGAGAGCTGATCGGACCGGGGGCGCTCGCCGGCTCCCCCGCTTGCCCGCTTACTGGATCGCGTCGGGCTTCACGACGATCCAGTTCTTGTCCGCCGTCACCGGCAGGCCGAGCGCCTTCTGCTGCGCGGCCGATTCATCCGACCATGCGCGGATCTGCGCCATCTGCTTGTCCTTCTTGTTCACCCACACGCGCACGCCGCCGCGCGCGACGTCGGTCGCGTTCAGCAGCATGTAGCCGTCGGACGTCGGCGTGTCGCCCGCGACGAGCACCGGTTTCTTCCACTGGTCGATCCAGCCGACGATGGAACCGAGCTTGCCTTCGTACCACGTCATCGGGTTCATCAGGAACGGCGTGATCACCAGGCTGCGGTTCGCGGCCTCGTCGTACTTGCCGGCCTTGATCTGCAGCCGCGAGGTGGTCAGCGCGCCCGTCGCCGGGTTGCGCAGCAGCGTCGTCACGCCGATCACGTTCTGCGGCTTCACGTTGTAGCCGTACTTCGGGTCGGACAGCACGAGCCGCGCGAGCTCCTCGTGCGCGGCCGTCATCACGTAGACCTCGATCCCGTTCTCGCGCAGCGCGTTGTAAAGCTCCTGCATCCCGCGGAAGAAATGCGGCGGGCTCACCGTGCCGTCGACCACCTTGTCGCCCTGCCAGTAGCGGATCGGGATCGGCTTGCCGTCGGCGAGCATCGCGTCGACGTGACGCTTCAGGTCGGCCAGCGACTGGCCGGCGAACGCCTGCGCGATCCACGGGTAGCAGACCAGGTCGTCGATCTCGCACAGCCGGTAGTAATAGCTCGTCAGCGATTCCTTGTAGTCGGCGGAATCCTTGAACGGGATCAGCTTCAGCGACGGGTCGAGCGTGTCGCGTGTCAGCACGCCGCGATTCTCGAGGTACGGCAGCAGCGACTCCTCGAGGTCGTAGCGGTAGGTCGTGTTGTCGGCGTCGAACACCGCGTAGTCGCCGCGGTGCGCGTGCGCCGCGATCATCGCGTTCAGCGCCTTCGCGCTGTCGGCCGGCCAGTGCGAGAGATCCGCCGCATGGGCGAACGTCATGCACAGCGATGCGGCAAAGGCGCTCAGAAGACGGCGGGACAGCTTGGGCATGGCGTCACTCCCTTTCTTGACATTTTCGTTACGGATCGATGACAAGCGGGAGCATCGCGCGACTAAATTGCGGGCATGCGGTGCGGAAGCGACGGGAAGTTGTCCGCGTGCGCCAGTGCGGGCCCGGCGGGAGGAGGAACGGGAAAACCGGGGGGAAGCGACGGGCTCGCGCGTGGGGGCCCGCCGGAACCGTCTGCCCGGGCGGGCAGACGGTGCAACCGATCAACGATGCGCGTTGATCGTGTCGCGGGTCTTCTGCGCGGCGAGCGCCGCGGCTTCGGCGAAATCCTCGCCCTTGCTCGCGTACAGGATCGCGCGCGACGAGTTGATCATCATCCCGGTGCCGTCGGCCGTGCGGCCCGCGTTGACGGTTGCCTGCACGTCGCCGCCCTGCGCACCGATGCCCGGAATCAGCAGCGGCATGTCGCCGACGATCCCGCGCACGATCTCGATTTCCTTCGGGAACGTCGCGCCGACCACCAGGCCGAGCTGGCCGTTCTTCGCGTTCCACTTGTTCGCCGCGAGGTCGGCGACGACCTGGTACAGCGGCCGGCCGTTCGTGTCGAGGAACTGCAGGTCGGAACCGCCCGGGTTCGACGTGCGGCACAGCACGATCACGCCCTTGCCTTCGTGCTCGAAGTACGGCTCGACCGAGTCGTAGCCCATGTACGGGTTCACCGTGACGGCGTCCGCGCGATAGCGCTCGAACGCTTCGCGCGCGTACTGCTCGGCCGTGCTGCCGATGTCGCCGCGCTTCGCGTCGAGGATCACGGGCAGGCCCGGATGCTGGAGGTGGATGTGGGCGATCAGCCGTTCGAGCTGGTCTTCCGCGCGATGCGCGGCGAAGTAGGCGATCTGCGGCTTGAACGCGCTCGCGTATTGCGCGGTCGCGTCGACGATCTGCCGGCAGAATTCGAAGATCGCGTCGGGCTGGCCGTCGAACTGCACGGGGAAACGCGACGGCTCGGGATCGAGGCCGACGCACAGCAACGAGTTGGTGCGCTGCCACGCGGCGCGCAGCGATTCGATGAAAGTAAGCGGGGAAGACATGGCGGGTACTCGCGGCAAACCGTTGGTAGACCGCGTATTTTACCCGCGTCGCCGGCGCGCCTCGCGTGTCGCGGCATTGCTGCGCGCATCGGCACGCTCGACGGTGAACGCGAAACGCCGCGTGAGCCGCTCGCCGGGCGCAAGCAGCGTCATCCCGTGCGCGGTCGCGCCGCCCGGCAGGTTCACCGCATTGATCGGATGATCGACCGGCTCGAAGCAGAAGAAATCCTCGCCGGGCGGCGTATAGAGCACGTATGCGTCGGCGTCGGCCGCCACCGTCAGCGACAGCCCGCGGCGCGGCCAGCTCACCGTCGCGTGGCCGCCCCAGCCGGTGAACGCATGATTGACGAGCGCGGCCGGCAGCGGATACGCGACGCCGAACTGCCAGGCCGGCGGCACGCTCACGTGCCGCACCGGCAGGAAATCGGCGCCCGACAGCCACAGCCCACCGGCAGCCGCGGCCAGCTCGGTCGCGGCGTCACGCACGAGGAACGGATGCACGCCGAGCCCGAACGGCAGCCGCGCGCGCCCCGCGTTCTCGATCGTCAGCGCGATCGACAGCGTCGCGTCGTCGAGCTCGAACGACTGGATCGCGCGGAATGCATACGGCGCGCCGGCGGTGCGATCGAGCGACAGTTGCAGCGACGTGCCGGTCGCATCGTCCACCTGCCACGGCGCGAGCCAGCCGTCGCCGTGGATCGGCAGCGGCTCGTCGCGGCGATTGCGCGGCACCGCGACGCGGCGCCCGTCGCATTCGAACCGCCCGTCGCCGATCCGGTTCGAGTACGGCAACAGCGGATAGCACGCGAGCTCGTTCGGGTCCGTCGCCGCCTCCGGGTGCTCGCAGCGGCGGAACACCGGCATCAGCGCACCGTTGTCGCCACGCCAGTCGAAGCGCGCGATGCCGCCGCCGAGATGCGGCAGCACGTCGAGCCGCAGCGATGCGTTCGACAGCGTGACGGCCGCCGCTTGCGCGGCGCCGACACCCTGCGCAAAGGCTGCTGTCTGCGGGCCGGGGCTGACCGGCTGCGCGGCGGCGGCCAGGCGCGCGCGGCGCGACTGGCTGGTGGACGACGATGCGTGCGAGGACGTGGCGGTCATGGTGAACTCCTTTCCTTCGTCGAAGAAACGATGCGGGTCGTGCGAACGGTCAGGCCCAGCCGCCGTCGACGATCACGTCCTGTGCAGTGATCATCCGGCTGTCGTCGGCCGCGAGGAACAGCGCCATCCGCGCGAGATCGGCGGGCAGCAGCTCGGCATCGAGACACTGGCCGGCCTTGATCGCCGCGCGGCCCGCGTCGTCGAGCCACAGCCGCCGCTGCTTGTCGGTCATCACCCAGCCGGGCACCAGCGAATTCACGCGGATACCGAACGGGCCGAGGTCGCGCGCGAGACCGCGCGTCAGCCCCTGCACGGCGGCCTTCGCCATCGTGTACACGGGATAGCCGCCGTTCTTCAGCATCCAGCTGATCGAGCCGAGATTGATGATCGCGCCGCCGCCCTGCTGCTTCATGTCGTCGATCACCGCCTGCGCGGCGAAGAACTGGTGGCGCAGGTTCACCGCGATGCCCGCGTCGAACGATTCGGGCGTCACGTCGCCGATCGCGTGGCGCGTGTCGTTCGCCGCGTTGTTCACGAGCACCGCGATCGCGCCGATGCGCGCGCGGATCGCGTCGATCGCATGGCGCAGCGCATCGATGTCGGTCAGGTCGCACTGGAGGAACAGCGGCGCATGACGGACGTGCGCGAGGCTGTCCGCCAGCGCGGTACCGGCCGCCGTGTCGAGGTCGACGAACGCGACGCGCGCGCCCTGCTCGGCGAAGTGTTCGACGAACGCCGCGCCGATGCCGGTCGCGCCGCCCGTGATCAGCACCGCGCGATCCTGGAGGCTCGGATACCGTGCATAGCGCGCGTGGCTCGCGGCGTGCGGGTCGTGCGCGGAAGTGTCGATGGTCATGCGGTTCGTCTCCGTAAGAGCGGATCGGGTCAGTCGCGGACGCCGCGGTTCTTCAACTGGTCGAGCAGCACGGCCGCGAGCAGGATCGCGCCGCGCACGAGGTACTGGTAGAACGCGTCGATGTTCAGCAGGTTCATCACGTTCTCGACGGTGCCCATGATCAGCACGCCGATCACGACGCCCGAGATCGTCGCGCGACCGCCCATCAGCGACACGCCGCCGAGCACGCACGCCGAGATCACGTTCAGCTCGAAGCCCTGCGCGGCGTTCGGCTGGCCCGACGTGATGCGCGACGCGAGGATCACGCCCGCGAGTGCCGTCACCGCGCCCTGGATCAGGAAGATGTACACGCGCGTGCGTTCGACGTTGATCCCCGCGAGCCGCGACGCTTCCGGATTGCCGCCGATCGCCAGCGTGTTGCGGCCGTATACCGTCTGGTTCAGCAGCACGCCGAACGCGATGAAGCACAGCAGCGTGACCCAGATCGGCAGCGACACGCCGAACAGCGACAGCCCGCCGAGCGCGATGAAGGTATCCGACGACACGCCGACCGCCTGCCCCTTCGACACGATGAAGCCGAGCCCGCGCACGATCTCCATCGTCGCGAGCGTAGTGATCAGCGCGTTGATGCGCAGGTACGCGATCACCGCGCCGTTCACGAAGCCGATCGCGGCGCCGGCCGCGACCGCAGCGACGATCGCGACGAACGTGTTGTCGGTCGCGTTCAGCACCATCGCGCACAGCACGCCGGAGAACGCGACGGTCGAGCCGATCGACAGGTCGAAGTCGCGCGACGCGAGACAGAACATCATCGTGCACGCGACCATCCCGATCTGCGAGATCGACAGCGCGAGGCCGAGCATGTTGTCGATCGAGAAGAAGTGATCGACGGTGAGCGACATCGTGATGAACATCACCGCGAAGATCGCGATCAGGCTGTATTCGGTCAGATGCTGCCACCACTTCTGGCGATCGCTCTGCTGCGGCACCAGCGCGTCGGCCGACGGCTTCACGGCGGCGCTGCCAAGGTTTTCGTTGACTTGCATGATTGTGTCTCCTGCTCCTGCATCGCGCGGCCCGCGCCGCGCGTGTCCGATTCGATTGTCGTGTTCCGTGTCAGGCCGCCTCGACGGCGCTCGTCTGCGGCAGCGCCAGGCTCAGCACCGCGTGCTCGTTCGCCTGTTCGCGCGGCAGTTCGCCCGCGATCCGGCCTTCGCGCATCACGACGATGCGGTCGGACACGCCGAGCACTTCCGGCAGCTCCGACGACACCATCACGATCGCGCAGCCGCGTTCCGCGAGCCGGTAGATCACGTCGTAGATCTCGTGCTTCGCGCCGACGTCGATCCCGCGCGTCGGCTCGTCGAGGATCACGACCTTCAGGTCGGGCTCCGCAAGCCAGCGCGACAGGATCGCCTTCTGCTGGTTGCCGCCCGACAGGAAGCGGATCTTCTGCCGCCGGCTCGGCGTCTTGATCTTGAGCCGCTGGATGAAACGGTCGGCCGTTTCGCTTTCGGCCTTGCGGTTGATGAAGAGCCCCGCGCGCAGCGAATGGCGGCGGCAACTGATGTTGATGTTCTCCGCGACCGACGCGATCGCGATGATCCCCTCTTCCTTGCGGTCCTCGGGGCACAGCACGATGCCGTGGCGGATCGCGTCGCCGGTGCGCTTCACGTCGATGCGCGCGCCGTCGAGCGTCAGCACGCCCGCGCGCCGGTGATCCGCGCCGTACACGAGCCGCATCAGTTCGCTGCGGCCCGCGCCGACGAGCCCGAAGAAGCCGACGATCTCGCCCGCGCGCACCGAGAAGCTCGCCGGTTCGCGCAATGCCGGGCCGTCGATGCCTTCGGCGGCGAAACGCACGTCGCCGAGCGCACGCGGCGCGTAATGGTAGATGTCCGAAATCTCGCGCCCGACCATCTCGGCGACGAGCCGTTCGCGCGGCACGTCGGCGAGCGATTCGTGCGACGCGATCTTGCGCCCGTCGCGGAAGATCGTGCACGCATTGCAGAGCCGGTAGATCTCGTCCATCCGGTGCGAGATGTAGATCAGCGCGCGGCCCTGCGCGCGCAGGTCGTCGACGAGCTTGAACAGCACTTCCGTCTCGCGATGCGACAGCGAGCTGGTCGGTTCGTCGAGCGCGATCACGCGCGCATTGCGCATCAGCGCCTTGCAGATCTCGACCATCTGCCGCTGCGCGATCGACAGCCGCCCGAGCTTCGCATCGGGATCGAGATCGACGCCCATCGCCGCGAGCCGCTCGCGCACGTAACGCTTCGCCTCGCGCTTGCGCACCCAGCCGAATGCATTCGGCAGGCGGCCGAGCAGCAGGTTTTCCGAGACCGTCAGGTCGGGCACGTACTGCAACTCCTGGTGAATCACCGCGATGCCGGCCGCGATCGACGCGGCCGCACTCGCGAACTGCACGGGCTGGCCATCGACCAGCACGCTGCCCGCGTCGGGCTGGTATTCGCCGCCGAGAATCTTCAGCAGCGTCGACTTGCCCGCGCCGTTCTCGCCCATCAGGCCATGCACCTCGCCCGCGTGCACGTCGAACGAGATGCCGTCGAGTGCGCGCACGCCAGGAAAGACCTTGCCGATATTGTCAAAACGCAGTGCCGCTGACACGTCGTCTCCCCACTTCCGGATCGATCGACCGCCGGCCGCCGCATCGCCGCGGCAGCCGGCGGGCCGCTTACTTCGACGCGAGCCCCATCTCGTCGCGCACCTTCGACACGTTGTCGCGCGTCGCGAGCATGCCGGTCGTCAGCGTCAGCGCCGGCGGTGCCTTGCCCTGCGTGATCCACGTGTACATCAGGTCCGAGGTTTCCTCGCCGTGGCGCTTCGGGCTGATGATCACGGTGCCGTAGAAGCCCGTCGGCTGCGGTTTCTTGAACTCGTTCAGCGCCGAATCGGAACCGCCGATGCCGATGCCGATCATGTTGTCCGCCTTGAAGCCGCGCCCTTCGGCCGCGCGCACCGCGCCGAGCACGGCCTCGTCGTTCAGGCCGTACGCCACCCAGTGCTTGAACTGCGGATTCTTCGTGAGCGCGATGTTCGCCGCGTTGAATGCGTTTTCCGTGTCGGTCTTCGCCTGCGGCGCCGCGATCACGTTCGCCTTCGGGAAGCCGGCGGCCACCAGCGCGTCGGTCGCGCCGCTCGTGCGGTCGTGCGCGGTCGGCAGCTGCTCGTAGGTGATGTCGATCGCGCCGACGTCCTTCATGTCCCAGCCGCGCTTCTTGATCTCGGCCGCGATGCCGTCGCCGACCTGCTTGCCGATGTTGTACGCGGAGATCCCCATGTGCGGGACCGACTCGATCGGCTTGCCCGCACCGTCGACGAGGCGGTCGTCCACCGTCATCATCTTCAGGTTGTGCGACTTCGCCTTCGCGACGATGCCCGGCCCGAGCTTCACGTCGGGCGTGCAGATGATGAAGCCCTGCGCCTTCTGCGCGGACAGGTTGTCGATCGCGCTCATCACCTTTTCACCGGACGGCGCGCCGATCTTCACCAGCGTGAAGCCCTTCTGCTTCGCGGCCATCTCGGCAAACTTCCACTCGTCCTGGAACCACGGCTCTTCCGGCTGCTTCACGAGGAAGCCGATCTTGACCGGATCGGCCGCGTGCACGACGGGGCTCCCGATCACCACCGCGGCCGCGGCGGCCAGCGTTACGAACGTTCTGCGTTTCATCTCCAGTGTCTCCTTGTCTTCATCGAACAGGATGCAGCCGCTTGTTGGTTTCGACGCAGCGTGCGCGCGGCCGTCGCACGTGCGGTCTTTCGAATCGTTGCGTCAGTCGTGATACAGCGCCGCGCGTCCGCCATCGACGGTGATGCACGCGGCATTGATGAACGGCGCCTCGTCGGACGCCAGGAACACGGCCGTCATCGCGACCTCCTCGGGCCGGCCGATCCGCTTCATCGGCTGCAGCGCGAGCGTCTCCGCGCGTGCGGCAGCAGGGTCAGGTTGCGCATCCCACCAGTCGCGCGTGAGCTGCGTCTCGATATAGCCCGGCGCGATCGCGTTCACGCGCACGTTGCGGGCCGCGTATTCGATGCCGAGCGCACGCGTGAGGCCCAGCACGCCATGCTTCGCGACCGGGTACGGAAAGCAGCCCGGGATGATCCTGAACGCGTGCGTCGACGCGATGTTCACGATGCTGCCGCGGCCGCGTTCGACCATCCCCTCCAGCGCCGCGCGGCAGCCGTGCCACACGCCGTCGAG
The DNA here is from genome assembly GCF_017104605.1 of Burkholderia sp. Ac-20384. NCBI lineage: Bacteria > Pseudomonadati > Pseudomonadota > Betaproteobacteria > Burkholderiales > Burkholderiaceae > Burkholderia > Burkholderia sp. Ac-20384. The sequence goes on from NZ_JAAGPE010000320.1 coordinate 9,275, forward strand.
GTCGACCGCGAAGCAGCGGCGCCAGTCGTCGTCGGTCATCGTCAGCGGATCGGCGAACACGTTGATGCCCGCGTTGTTCACGAGCACGTCGAGCGGGCCGAAGGCCGCCTCGGTCCGCGCCAGTGCCTCGCGCACCGCCTCCTGCCGTGCGACATCCGCCTGCAGCGGCAGCACGCGCGCACCGGCGATCTCCTGCGCAATCGCGGCGGCCGTGCGCTGCGCCTGCGGGAAGTCGAGATCGACGAGCGCAACCGCCGCGCCCTCGCGAACGAACGCGCGGGCGATCGCAGCGCCGATCCCTCGGCCCGCGCCCGTCACCATCGCGACCTTGTCCGCGAGGCGGCCCATCATGCAGCTCCGCCGCGCGCCGTGCGCAAGCCGGCCTGGAACGCGCGCGCGTTCGCCGCGGTCGCGTCGGCCGA
>NZ_JAAGPE010000321.1:0-9928 GCF_017104605.1 Burkholderia sp. Ac-20384
TCGTCCACCTGTCTCTACACTGCTTCTTTCACTCTGTCCCTACGCGACGCGCTTCCGTTCTCCCGAGGTGGATGCGGCGCTGCCGTCGCGCGCGGAATGGATCGAGCGCCTTGCGCACGAATGCGCGGCGGCGAACCTCGGCGCGCGCATCGTCGAGCGCGCCGCGAGCGTGATGATCGTGCACACCGAGCAGTGTTACGTGACGAGCGACGGCGTGCGGATCGACCAGCGCTTCCGCTTCCTGATGCCCGAACTGCAGGCCGTCGCGCACGGCGACGGCGACACGCAGACGCGCTCGCTCGGTCAATCGGGCACGCTCGCGCAGGGCGGCATCGACGTGCTGGCGCGCTACGGCTTCGACGGCGCCGGCGCACGCGTCGCCGACGAGGCGCTGCAGTTGCTCGCCGCGCCGAACTGCCCGACCGGCCGGCGCGACCTGCTGCTGATGCCGGACCAGATGATGCTGCAGATCCACGAGTCGATCGGCCATCCGCTCGAACTCGACCGGATTCTCGGCGACGAGCGCAACTTCGCCGGATCGAGCTTCGTGAGGCCGGAGATGGTCGGCCACTATCAATATGGGTCGCCGCTGCTGAACGTCACGTTCGATCCGGAGCCGGCGGCCGAAGCCGCGTCCTACGCGTTCGACGACGACGGTACGCCGGCGCGCAAGCAATACCTGATTCGCAACGGCGTGCTCGAACGGCTGCTCGGCGGGGCGCTGTCGCAGCAGCGCGCGGGCCTGCCGGGCGTGGCCAACTCGCGCGCGTCGAGCTGGAACCGCGCGCCGATCGACCGGATGGCGAACCTGAACGTCGAACCCGGCGACCAGCCGCTCGATGCGCTGATCGCGGGCACCGAGCACGGGATCCTGATGCGCACCAACACGTCGTGGTCGATCGACGACCATCGCAACAAATTCCAGTTCGGCTGCGAATTCGGGCAACTGATCGAGAACGGCCGGCTCACGCAGGTCGTCAAGCGCCCGAACTACCGCGGCATCTCCGCCCAGTTCTGGCGCAGCCTGCGCGCGGTCGGCGATGCGAGCACGTTCGACATCTACGGCACGCCATATTGCGGGAAGGGCGAGCCCGCGCAGATCATCCGCGTCGGCCACGCCGCGCCTGCCTGCGTGTTCGCCGGCGTCGACGTATTCGGAGGCGCGTGATGACGGGATTCGATCCGATGGCACGCCAGGCCGGAATCGACTGGCACGCGCATTTCACCCGGCTCGCCGACGACGCGCAACGGCTGACGACGCCGACCGAAACCGTGCTGCTCGGTTTCTCCAGCGAAACGTCCGACTTCATCCGCTTCAATGGCGGCAAGATTCGCCAGACCGGGCGCGTCACGCAGGGGCGGCTGTCCGTGCGGCTCGTCGACGGGGCGCGGCAGGCGCACTCGGCGCTGACCGTCTGCGGCGATCCGGTGGCCGACCTGCGCGAACTGGCAGACGCGGTTGCCGTGTTGCGCGACGGCCTGCGCGATGCGCAGGACGATCCGCACCTGCTGTTCGATACCTCGTCGTGGCTGCAGGAAACGCGCCGCACCGGGCGCCTGCCGAATGCGGACGGGCTCGCGCGAATCGTGGCCGAATACGCGCGCGGGCTCGACTTCGTCGGCTTCTACGCAGGCGGCACGCTGGCGCGCGGCTTCGCGTCGTCGACCGGCAGCCGCGGCTGGTACGAAGTCGAGAATTTCAACTTCAGCTGGTCGCTGTACGACCCGAGCGGCCGCGCGATCAAGACCGTCTATGCGGGCGACGACTGGAGCGACGCAGCATTCGCGGCGAAGGTCGACGCGGCCGCCGCACGGCTGCCCGTGCTCGGCCGCACGCCGAAGGCGCTTGCGCCCGGGCACTACCGCGCGTATTTCGCGCCGGACGCCGTCCACGAGATGACGAGCCTGCTCGGCTGGAGCGGTTTTTCGGCGCGTGCGGTGGCGAGCGCGCGCAGCCCGCTGCATCGCCTGTACGCCGGCGAAGTCGCGCTCGATCCGCGTGTGTCGATTACCGAGGATTTCTCGCTGGGTATCGCGCCGGCGTTCAACGCGGACGGCTACCGGCGTGACAGCGTGCCGCTCGTCGTCGAAGGGCGGGGCGCCGGGCAGCTCGTCTGCGCACGCACCGCGCGCGAGCAAGGCGGCACGCCGAACGGCGCGGACAACGGCGAATCGCCGCAGTCGCTGACGATCGCGGGCGGTACGCTCGCCGATGCCGACGTGCTGGCCGCGATCGACACGGGGCTCTACGTCGGCAACCTCTGGTACCTGAACTTCTCGGACCCGATCGCGTGCCGGATGACGGGGATGACGCGGTTCGCGACGTTCTGGGTCGAAGGCGGGCGCATCGTCGCACCTATCGACGCGATGCGGTTCGACGACAGCTTCTACCGGCTGTTCGGGTCGGAGCTCGAGCAACTCGGCGCGGCGCCGGTGCTGCTCGCGAACGACGACACGTACGGCGAGCGCGCCACCGGTGGCGCGCAGCTGCCGGGGTTGCTTGCGCGTTCGTTCGAACTCACGCTGTAGCGCGTTCGCCGACACTCGCCGATGCCGTCATTCTTCATCGACCGTCCCGTCTTTGCGTGGATCGTCGCGCTCGCGATCGTCGTCGCGGGCGTGCTGGCCATTCCGCAACTGCCGATCGCGCAGTATCCGCGCCTGGCGCCGCCGCGGGTCGTGATCACCGCGTCCTACCCGGGCGCGTCGACCGAGACGGTCGATGCCGACGTCGGCAGCATCATCGAGGAAAGCCTCGACGGCGCCGACGGGCTGCTCTACTACGAGACGAGCAGCGACGGCCACGGCAACCTCGAGATCGACGTGACGTTTTCGCCGAGCGCCGATCCGGACATCGCGCTCGTCGACGTCAACAACCGCTTGAAGCAGGTCGAGCCGCGGCTGCCGCAGCAGGTCGTCCAGCAGGGGATCGGCGTGTTCAAGGCGGCGAACACGTTCCTGATGCTCGTCACGCTGACGTCGACCGATGGCACGCGCGATTCCGCGCAGCTCGGCGATTACCTGAACCGCTACGTGCTGCGCGAGCTGAAGCGTGCGCCGGGGGTAGGCGCCGCCGAGCTGTGGGATGCCGACGAGGCGCTGCGGGTCTGGCTCGATCCAGCCAGGTTGCGCGAATACGATCTCGGCGCCGACGACGTGATCGCGGCAATCAGCGCGCAGAACGCGACGGTCACGGCCGGCGCGATCGGCGACGCGCCGTTCGTGCGCGGCCAGCAACTCACCGCGACGGTCGTGGTCAAGGGTCAGCTTACGTCGCCCGAGGAGTTCGGCCGGATCGTGCTGAAGTCGAAACAGGACGGCTCGGTGGTGCGCGTCGCGGATGTCGCGCGCGTCGAGATCGGCCGTGACGACTATTCGTTCTATTCGCGGTTGAACGGCCGGCCGGCCGCGACGGTCGGCATCCAGCTCGGCCCGCGCGGCAACGCGCTCGAAACGTCGAATGCAATCCGCGCACGGCTTGCCGAGCTGTCGCGGACATTGCCGCCGGGCGTCGCGGTCGAGATTCCGTTCGACGGTGCGCACTTCGTCAAGATCGCGATCCACGAAGTCGTGTTGACGCTCGTCGAGGCCGTCGTGCTGGTGTTCTGCGTGATGTGGCTGTTCCTGCGCGACCTGCGCTACACGCTGGTGCCGACCGTCGTGATCCCGGTCACGCTGATGGGCGCGTTCGTCGCGATGTGGGCGTTCGGGCTGTCGATCAACGTGTTCACGATGTTCGGCCTCGTGCTGGCGATCGGCATCCTGGTCGACGATGCGATCGTCGTCGTCGAGAGCGTGCACCGCGTGATGGAGGAGGGTGTATCGCCGCGCGATGCCACGCGCCGGGCCATGAAGCGGATCGGCGGGGCGATCGTCGGCGTGACCGCGGTGCTGACCGCCGTGTTCGTGCCGATGGCGTTTTTCCCGGGCAGCGTCGGCGGCATCTACCGGCAGTTCGCGGTGGCGATGATCGCGTCGATGCTGGTGTCGTCGTTCATGGCGCTGTCGCTCACGCCCGCGCTGTGCGCGAACCTGCTGAAGCCGGTCGCGCGACACGATGGCGGCACCGGCCGTGCGCGGCGACGCGGCATCGGCGCGCGTCTGGCCGACCGGTTCGGTGCGGCCTTCGCGCGCGCCGAAACCGGTTATCGCCGCGTCGCCGTGTTTGCCGTGCGCCGCACCGGCATGGTCGTGGCCGTCTATGCCGCGCTCGTGATCGGATGCGGGCTGCTGTACTGGATGATGCCGGGCGGCTTCCTGCCGACCGAAGATCAGGGGCAGTTGCAGGTGATGATCCAGTTGCCGGCCGGCGCCACGCAGGCGCGCACGCTCGCGGTCGTCGAGCGTGTGGAGGCGATCCTGCACGGGGAGCCGGCGATTGCGAACGTGACGAGCGTGATCGGCTGGAGTTTCGTCGGCAGCGGGCAGAACGTCGGGATGGCGTTCGTGGAATTGAAGGACTGGGCGAAGCGCGACGTCGACGCGATGGCGTTGCGCGACCGGCTCAACGGGCGGTTCGGCGCGATCCTCGACGGCGACGTCGAGGCGGCGCTGCCGCCTTCGGTACGCGGCATCGGGCATTCCGACGGCTTCACGTTCCGGCTCGAGGATCGCGGCGGGGTCGGGCTCGACGCGCTGAAAGCGGCCCGCGAGCAGCTTGCCGAACGCGCGAAGGCGGATCCGTTGCTGTCCGCCGTGCATTTCGAGGACCTGCCGGACGCGCCGCGTATCGAGCTCGATGTCGATCGTGCGAAGGCGTATGCGCTCGGCGTACCGTTCGAGCGAATTGCGGGGCTCCTGGGCGGCACGTTCGGCTCGAACTACATCAACGACTTCCCGGCGTCGGGCCGGATGCGGCGGGTGATCATCGAGGCCGATCCGGTCGCACGCGCGACCGATACGCAACTGATGGCGCTGACCGTACCGAACCGTACCGGCGACATGGTGCCGCTATCGGCCATTGCCGCGCCGCACTGGACGATCGGGCCGGTGATGCTGAACCGGTACAACGGCTATCCGTCGCTCGACATCAGCGGTCGGGCGGCGACCGGCACGAGTTCGGGTGCGGCGATGGCGGAGATGGAGCGGCTTGCCGGTGCGCTGCCGGCAGGGATCGGCTTCGACTGGGTCGATGCGGCGCGCGAGGAGCAGGTCGCCGCGCGGCAGACGCCGCTGCTCGTCGGGTTGTCGGTGCTCGCGGTTTTCATGGCGCTGGCCGCGCTGTACGAAAGCTGGACGATTCCGCTGTCCGTCCTGACGATCGTGCCGCTCGGCATGATCGGCGCGATCGCGGCGGCGCTCGCGCGCGGCATGCCGAACGACGTGTACTTCAAGGTCGGGATGATTACCGTGGTCGGGCTGGCGGCGAAGAACGCGATCCTGATCGTGCAGTATGCGCGTGACCTGGCCGGGCACGGCGTGCCGTTGCGGCAGGCCGTGGTCGATGCGGCCGCGGCGCGATTCCGGCCGATCGTGATGACGTCGATGGCGTTCTTGCTGGGCGTCGTGCCGCTCGTGCTGGCAACGGGCGCGGGGGCGGAAAGCCGGCGGTCGATCGGCACGGGCGCGTTCGGAGGCGTGCTGGCGGCGACGGTGTTCGGGCTCGTGTTCGCGCCGGTGGCGTTTCGGGTTGTGGCGTCGGTTGGGCGACGGGGCCGGCGGGTGGCGGTGACGAAGCGGGATGATCGGCAGGCGGGGGCGGTGGGGGAGTGAGGTCGCTTCGCCGGCTGATTTTCGTGCGTGGCATTGATGGCGGTCGTCGTGCAGACGGCTAGTGGATGATTCAATTCAAGGAGACGGACTCAGACCATGTCCTATGTTTTGTATTACTCGCCGGGTGCGGCAAGCATGGCCGTGCACTGGATGTTGATCGAACTCGGCGTGCCGTTCGAAACGCGCCTCGTCGATATCGATACGGGTGCGCAGCATGCGCCGGAGTATCTGCGGCTGAATCCGGCTGGCCGGGTGCCGACGCTGGTCGTCGACGGCGTGCCGCGGACCGAATCGGCAGCCTTGTTGATGCTGCTCGCCGAGCGTCATCCTGCGCCGGGTCTGGCTCCGGAGCCGGGCTCACCCGAACGTGCCGAGTGGTTCGAGATGATGATCTATCTTGCCAATTCCGTATTGCCGGCGATGCGAAACTGGTTTTATGCGGAGACGGATGGCGATCCGCGATGTGCTGAGATGGTGAAGGCGTTTTCGCGGGGACAAGTCGAGGAGTCGATGGCGCATCTCGACAATCTGCTGTCCGACAGTCGTTCGTATTTGATCAACGATCGGTTGAGTACGGTCGACTTCCTGGCGTTGATGCTCATGCGCTGGACGCGCAACATGCCACGCCCGGCAACGACGTGGGCGAATCTGGCGCGCTATATCCACGCGCTTCGCGCGATGCCGACGTTCCTGGAATTGAATGCGCGTGAAGGGCTGACCGAGTGGATGAATCCGGTTGCCTGAGCGTTTCGGAGTCGCTCAAAAGTGCGGCAGCGGTTGGTTGGGGGCCGCTTGCCGCGGGGTTTAGGGCTGGAATATCTTATTTGACATAATCAACATTATCGACAGTTTGTGTGTAGGTCCCAAGTTCAAATGTCGCGTTTCCGCTAAATAAAAATGTCGTGTTTTGGCGTGTAGGTTGACCGCCAGCCCCCTCAAGGAGCGCCGGCGATGAACGCGACTGGAACCATCACCATGACGATGCGCGAAGTCGTTCGACTGAAGGTCATTCAGGCCGTTGCCGACGGCAAGCGCGCCTGCAGCGCGTGTCTTGCAAACGCGTCGACGAACGCTATCGCAACACCCGCGCTCGATCTTCGCATTACATATGCGTCACGCGCCGCAGCACGAAGTAGAGATTCGACGAGATGCGGTTCACGTACGGAATGGACTCGAACGTCCGGTTCATTCGCGCGCAGAGATTCGCGGCTGTGTCGAGCAGCTTCGAGCCGTTCACGCCTTTCGCGAAGGTCGGAAAGACCTGATGGTAGCCGCATGCCTCGACGACGAATCCCGAACGGAGAAAAATGTTCTTCGCGTATTCCAGCCGATACAGCCGATTGTGGCCGTTGTAGTTCTTCATGGCCCGCGACATGTTTTCCGTGAGCGACGTGTGGTTCGGCAGGAACGTGACGATGAAGATCCCGTCCGGTTTCAGCACGCGCCAGATCTGTTCGATACTGTGCTGCTCGAACGCGACGTGCTCGAGGACGCCGCTGCCGAGCACGACGTCGAAGAAGCCGTCCTGATACGGCAGCACGTATTCGTGCTCGAGCACCCGGAAGTCGAGGTTCGCGAAGCCGTGGAATTCCTGGAAATCGTCACCGGCGATGTCGCAGCCGTGAATATCGAGATCGGGATAAAGCACGCGCAGCATGCACGAATCCGGCGCATGCCGGCAGCCCCAATCGAGTACTTTCGCGCCGTCGGAGATATACGACGCATAAAGTTCCAGTGTGCGCGCATGCCGGTCGAGCGTCGCATCGTTCCCGATGGCCGACCTGATGTAGGCGCTGTATATGCCATTGGGATTGCGCTGGACATAAGCGCGGCACAGATCGGCGTAGGTATCCTTTGCCTGGCGGATACGCGAGCGGTCGAGCGGTTTCGTGTCGATCGGTTTATGCATGTAGGCTCTCCTGTCTTGTTGATGACGGTTGTATTGCCATAGCGCGATCCGGTCATGCGTTGGGACGGTGCTGTCCGGCGGCGCCGTGCATTGTTGCTGCGTGAAGGGATTCATTTGTTAGCAACGGTAACCGGAGTTCGAACGGAGGACTGCGGGCCAGACCACAAAGTGGCGATGCGGTCGGTTGCCGCGGGCAGGCGCGTGAACGAGGGGGACAGTACCCCGGCAGCGGGCCGCCGGCGGGCCAAAACGTCGACGGCCCGCAAAAGCTGGAGAAACAAACGTGAGCGCCCTGCCCGTTCAGGCGCGGACCTTCGACACTGCGTAATGGTCAAGACGAGGAAAAAGACGCAGCAAAACCAACCTTAAAACCGGACATTTTTAAATAGCTGGAAGGTGGACATCTGAATCCGGCGATGGCTGAAACGGAATCCGTCCGATGCTGGATGCGCGACGCATCGATCGATTTCATCAAATCGATCAACTGATTTGAGGATTGACATCGCCGGAACAGCCGCAGAAAGTCGGCCGCAAACCCCAGGACGAATTATTCGAATTGCGCCGCGAGTTCGCGCAGATATTTCTCGTTCCAGGTCATCGCGCCCGACTCGAGCTCCGAGATCAACCCGTCCAGCCATTGGATCTCGGCTTTCAGCAGCACCTGCTTGTACTCGTCGTCCAGCATGACGAGCCGCGGCAACCCCTTGTCCTGCCACGTCCTGAGGGTCGACACCGACTCGGTCAATTGCAGCTTCAGCGTTTCGCTGCGCTGCTGAAGCTGCGCGCGTGCGACCCCGGGTGTCAGCGCCATGATCGTCGCGAGCGCAGCCGGGAACTCGTTGAACTCGCGTCGCGGCTCGCCGAGCATCGCTTCCAGCCACGCGTAGAACGTCTTCTTGCCCTGCGGCGTGATCTCGTAGACCACCCGCTCGGGACGCCCTTCTCCTTGCGCCGTCTCGCGAACGCGGATGAGTTCGGCCGTCTTCAGCTGTGAAAGGGTCTGGTAGACGCTGTTGCGTTGCGCGACGTTGACCACGTTGTCTTTGCCGCGCTGCCGAATGAGTTCGTGCATGCGGTATGCGTGCGACGGGGCTTCCAGCACAAAGCCGAGAATCACCATCGCGAGCGGAGAAGGTTGTCTCGAACGGGGTTTCAATTGCGGGTCCTGGTATCGATGAGCGGCACGGCTTGCCTCCTTAGTCATACTTTGACTATACTGTAGTCATAATATGATTATGAGGTGGTCGAAATGGCGAAGGTGCAGCATGCTTTGATTGCCGGCGGCGGCATCGCGGGCCCCGTTGTCGCGCTGGCGCTGGCCAGGGCCGGTATCCGCTCGACCATCTACGAGTCGTACGCCGCACCCGCGGACGGCATCGGGGCGAGCCTGATGGTTTCGCCCAACGGGCTCGAAGCACTGAAGATCGTCGGCGTGGATGGCGCACTTCGTGCGGTGAGCCAGCCGATTGCCCATATGGCAATGGCGGATGGCCGAGGCAAGGTGCTGACCCGGTTCGACGGTCTGGAAGGGATGCAGTCGAGCCGCGTCGTGTATCGCTCAGATCTGTACCGGGTGTTGCGCGATGCCGTGGTGGACGCGAACATTCCGGTCGTGCACGGCAAGCGGCTCGTGGGCGCGAGCGAGACGGCCGACGGTGTCCGTGTGTCGTTCGAAGATGGAAGCCATGCGAACGGCGACATCCTGATCGGCGCTGACGGTATCCGCTCCACGGTGCGTGGCCTGATCGATCCCGGCGCGCCGGCGCCACACTACGCGGGCACCCTGGGTTTCGGCGCGCTGGTGCCGCTCGATACACTCCGCATTCCCGTCGACACGATGACCTTCGTGTTCGGCAAGCATGCATTTCTTGGCTACTGGGCGGATCCGGATCGCGGTATCTGCTGGTTCGGCAATCTCCCGTACGCGATGCCTGCGTCGATGGAGGCCGTACGCGAGATTCCGTCGGCGCAGTGGCTCGCGCAACTGCGCGAGCTATACGGGGATGACTATCCCGCGCAAACGCTGTTGCGAAATACCGACCCCGATCAGCTGTTTGCGCCTATTGCCAGCGAGATGATGCCGCCTGTTCCGCGCTGGCATAGCGAGCGCATGGTGCTGGTTGGCGACGCCGTACATGCGCCGTCGTCGAGTTCCGGCCAGGGTGCGTCTCTGGCCCTTGAAAGTGCGGTTCAGCCCGCGCGTTGTCTGAGCGATATTCCGGCGACCTCTGTGGCATGCGCGCGCTACGGGCGGTCGCGTGGCGCGCGTGCCGCAGCGATCGCGGCGCCTGCGGCCGGGACCCACAC